>JAPUFN010000332.1 GCA_027293665.1 Gammaproteobacteria bacterium
ACAGCCCAATCATACCCTCCGGCTGCAGCCGACCGATATTCCTTCGCCCCTCCCGTGCAACTCACGATTCCACATGGCGCATTCCGCCATTACCATGCGCCAGTTCGAGTTTTCGACGCGTAGGACCGCCAAACTGCGCACCAAGTCCATCTTCTGCTTCTCCTGGCAATCTATGATCCAAATTGCGTGCGCCTGTTCACAGTGCGCGTGCCTGTTCGTCAACATGGAATTTGATCGAGGAGGTCATCCCATGCGAATTTCTCTTGTCGTCATACTTATCGTCCTGGCGTGTAGCTACGCAACGGCTGTCGATGCTGCCGATAAGGGCGCACTCCAACCACACGCAGCCCTCGTGGCGCAGGGTCCGGGTGAGTTGCGAGTCGAGATCCATTCGCCGTCAACCGAACTTCAGTCGACGGGTGGAAAAATCTCTTTTGAGGTGGCAGGCGTCGCTTCAACTATCGGCGGCGTGCGGTTCATAGACATCATGCTGGTGCTGGATACGTCAACGAGCCTGCGCAGCACCGATCCGGACGACTATCGCACAGCCGCCGCCATCGGCCTGATAAAAGGTATTTCACAAAAGAGCGATACAAAAATTGGTGTCGTTGGCTTTAGCGGCAGCAGCAAGTTGAACCAGCCACTGACGTCGAATCGTGACGCCGCTGTCAGCGCGCTGCAGGATCTGAAACGATCGGGCGGTACAGATCTTGCCGCCGGTATTCTTACAGCACTCGAAGAGCTGAAGAAAAACGGCCGTCCGGATTCTTCGCGGGCGATCGTACTCTTCACGGATGGTATGTCGAACAAGAAAAAGGCGCGTGATGCGGCACGACAAGCACAAGCGCAGGGGGTTGCGATTCAAACCATGTTACTCGGCGAGAATCTGAAAGGTGGCTTTCTTCTCGAAGAGATCTCACAGGCAACAGGTGGCAGTTTCGTCTGGGTAACGGACCCATCAAAGCTGCCCGACGCTTTTTTGAATCTGCGCACGACCGGCGTGGACCACGTCACGCTGAGCGTGAACGGCTCGGAGCCGATCCCTGCGCGTCTGACAAGCGGTTCGTTCACAGGCACTTTGCCGCTCGAGGTGGGTGAGAACCGGATCGTTGCGCTGGCTACCAGCCTCGATGAACAAACTAAGGAATCCGTCATCATCGTGACAGTAAACGATGCAAGTTGCGCCACGTTAGAAGTCGCAGCTTTGAATGAAGGCCGACCCGCACTGTCGCTCAACGATCGAGCGGTTGAAATTGTCGTGGATGCGTCACGCAGTATGTGGGGACAAATCGACGGCAAATCGAAGATGGTCATCGCAAAAGAAATTCTGCACGATGCTGCAACCTGGCTGCCCGACGACTTGAATCTCGCGTTACGCGCGTATGGTAGTTCAAGCGCAAGCACAGACAACGACTGTGCTGACTCCGAACTGCTCGTGCCATTTGGCACGCAGAGCCGAACTCCTATTCGCGATGCGATCTCGGAGCTGCGACCGCTGGGCCAGACGCCCATCGCCTATGCCATAAACCAGGCCGCCAATGATTTCGCCCGGATCGAAGGCGAGCGAGCCCTGGTGTTGGTTACCGACGGCATCGAAAGCTGCGGCGGAGATCCTGTCGCAGCGGCCCGCGAGCTGCGCAAGCAGGGAATTACCATTCACCTGATCGGTTTCGGGCTTGGCAACACAGCAGATCAGGACACAGAAAGTCTCCAGGCCATTGCCGATGCATCCGGTGGCTACTTTCTTACCGCCAACAGCGCTGAAGAACTCAAAGCCGCCCTCGAAGTTACAACCGGAACTCGTTTTCGCGTGATGCGGGGGAACACCGTTGTCGCACGCGGCGTTCTTGGTTCTAGCGAACCACTGTTTCTACCCATGGGCGACTATCGGGTTGAGCTCGACAGCGTGCCGCCACAGCACGTGCAGATCAGCCTTGCGGCAAGAGACGAGTTGACGCTGATGCTGGAAAAACAGGATGGCGTTGTGTCTCATTCCGAGCATCGCGGACGACTGCAACCCACGTCCTGCGAAGACGCCACTGCGTCCATGAAGGCCATGCAGAAGAATCAGCAACCGTCTGTCACGTCGACAACAACGGCGCAAAACCCGGACACGGCCTGGTAGCAACGTTCGAGTAGACCTCCTGCAGGGGACTCCTACACTTTTTCGCTCTCCCCAGGTTGCCTTTCGCCGGCAAACCGGGCACAAAGGTCAGCCCATACAGCGGAGATCGACCTTGCCGGTAAAAATCGACGCGATCGGCCACTGCGCCATAGCTGCCAGCGACATCGACGCAATGGCCCGGTTCTATCAGAACGTGCTCGGTTTTGAGGTTCTCGAGCGCGACCCTGATCATGGCGGCGTATTTCTCAATCTCGAAGGCACCAGCCACACCATCGACCTGTTTCCAATGGGTATGTTGGGCACCAAACCGGCAAGCGTTGGCTCGCCACTCGTCCATATCGCATTCAAGGTAGCCACCTACCCGGCGTTGCGAGAGGCTCATGTCACGTTGCTCGACAATCAGGTCGAGGTGCAGGCATTGCTCGATCACACGAATCAACGTTCAATCTATTTCTCGGATCCTGAAGACAATCGCCTGGAGATCTATTTCGAGAAACCGAACTGGGCTGATATTTTCAAAGCCGGGCGAGCTGACGAAGATCACCCATTCTCGTTCGACGAACCCGCACCGGGGTGGGACTGAAAGAGAGGGGGGGTCAATGAATCAGGTGAGGGTGTAATGGATCGGCCGGCCAAATTCTGGGACAAGATTGCAGAAGGCTATGCGAAGCAACCCGTAGCCGACGAAGCCGCTTACCAGAAAAAACTGCAGATCACGCGCGAGTACCTTCAGCCGGAAATGGAAGTTCTGGAGTTTGGCTGCGGGACAGGGTCGACAGCAATTGCACACGCACCTTATGTAAAACACATTCGAGCAATAGATATCTCAGGGAAAATGCTTGAAATAGCTCGCGGCAAAGCCGCCGCAGCTAACGTCGCAAACATCACTTTTGAACGATCGACCATCGAGGAATTCAACGTGGCCGAGCAAAGCCTGGATGCCGTGTTGGGACTCAGTATTCTGCATCTGCTGGCAAACAAGGAAGAGGTGATCGCCAAGGTTTTTAGAGCGCTCAAACCCGGCGGCTTATTCGTCAGCAGTACGGTGTGCCTCGGAGATTCAATGCTGAGATTCTTAGCGTTTGTCGTGCCAATCGGAAAACGCCTTGGTTTGCTGCCGCTGGTCAAGGCCGTGACCCGCAAAGATCTGGAACACAGTTTGACCGATGCTGGGTTTGAGATTGACTATCAATGGCAATCGGACAAAGGTACAGCCGTGTTTATCGTGGCGAGGAAGGCTTCGCCGTAGTGATGAACTCCGTTTATCACACGATAACTCTGAGGCCTTCCACCACTGATCGACGCGCCGCCTGCAGGGCTGGAAACAACCCACCGATGAAACCAATGACACATGCCCAGACAACGCCACTTACAAGAAGTGCAGGGCCGACAGAGAGATTTACCGATAGTTGGCTGAGACCGCCTGAAGTCGTTGTGAAGGTGTCGCCGTTGAAGAGCAGCCAGGCGATGGTCACGCCGGCCAGCGCGCCGATCAGTGCGAGAATCAACGCTTCGATGAGCACCGAAACGACAACGGGCAGCGCCCCGAATCCAAGCGCCCGGAGGGTGGCAATCTCTGTTGCGCGAGCGGCAACGGCCGAATACATGGTGTTCAATGCACCAAAGAGCGCGCCCAGTGCCATGATCGAGCTGACCACATAAGCCACGAGATACAGTAGCTGCGATGTGTTTTTCGACTGTCCTTCGTAGTAATCCGATTCACGTTGCACATCTACCTTCAGTCGCGGGTCGCCTTCGAGTGCGGTTTCGAGTTCCGTAAATGCTTCGGGAGACGCAAGCTCGACTGTAACAGCGTTATAGACAGTGCGACGAGCCGCAGCCATGACCATCACTGCATCGGCAAGCACTTCGGATTCGTGCGCATCTCCAGCAGAGCTGAACGCGCCAACAACCCTCCAGTCAGCATTGTAGAAAGATACGGTATCTCCTACCTGCAACGTGCCAAGCTGCTCGAGCACCATTCGTCCCGCGACCAACTCGTGCTTACCGGTATCGAACCAGCGTCCTTCGGTGAGCTCGATTTCAGGATGCAGATCAATGCCCCGCTGAGTCAGGCCGCGAAGAGCGACAGCCCCCATTGCGGATTCTTCGTAGTCCGGGAATCGCACGGTCAACACGACTTCAGGCGAGATTGCCAGTACATCCTCCGCCAGTCTGCGAATTCCAGGTGCGGTTTCGATCGCGAGCGCGGCTTCGCGCGAAATACTACTGAGAGACTCAGTAAGGGCACCGTCCCGCAGGATGATCGCCCGGTTGTCCTTTCCCGCGTTGAGCATGGTTTCCGTCAATCCATTGGCCATCGCGATTACCGAAACCAACACGGCCACCACCCCGGCGATCCCGATACACACCACTAAGGAACTCGCGAATCGTTGCGGCACGCTGCGCAGGTTCATCAGTGTGATTTGCATGACCTGGTGCATTGTTAAACCCGCTCAGCGTCCGCTCATCGCTTCAGCAATAGACAGGCTGCGCGATCGCCAGGCCGGCCAGACAGAAACGCAGACAGCAAGCACGGCCGCGATCGCCAGTCCCAGGAGGTACACACTTGGCGCCAATGTAATACCCGCTAACCCGAACGCCGCGAAGACGGACGGGAACACTGTTGCGGCAATACCTAGACCCACCCCGGCCGCCAATACGCTCAAGATCATCGATTCAACCACCACCATCATGAATACGGACGTATCTGTGAAT
>JAPUFN010000333.1 GCA_027293665.1 Gammaproteobacteria bacterium
CCGGGAAGTACTGGAAGAGGTTGGGCTGCAGCTACACAACCTCAAGTATCTGGGTTCGCAGAGCTGGCCGTTCCCCAACTCGCTGATGCTGGGATTTCATGCGCAGTACGCGGGTGGTGATATCGTCTGTCAGGAGGCAGAGATTGCCGATGCCAGGTGGTTCGCGATTGACGATTTACCCAACGTGCCGCCGAAGACGGCAATTTCCCGCTGGCTGATCGATGCCTTCATCGATGAGGTCACGGCCGGCCGGCAGAGCTGAGCGGAGGACTGGATTCATTCCACAGGCGTTTGCGGCAAGCTGCCGCTTTGAAACATGGCCATCAGCGCGAATGCCCACATCAGATAGCCGTCTGCACGAAACTGGCCCGCCATGAATGCATCAAACGCGTTCGCCTGGCCGGACAGCAGTGCCCAGGCGATGTCCACACTTTCGAAGAAAAACGTCGCGTCAGGCGAGTTCTCATAACCGTCAGCAAAGTTCAGCTCGCCGTCCGCGACCTGGAAAGTCAGCTCCTCATCGCCAATCGCAAGGCGGAACGTAGCATCGAGTCCGGCGCTCGCGGGGGGGTGGAAAGTCGCTTCGAGATGGGCTTGCAGTGCACTTAATGCCATCGCGCTATCTCACAGCGAATTTCCGTGAGTTGCAAGTTGCGAACGCGAGGCTTCAGCGCCACGCAGCCCCGGTAGACGCACAATCGCCAATTCAGTACTGTAGCGCGCTCTTCGCCATGACAGTCGCAAAATATGGAGTATCTCTACGAGTACCTGATGTTTCTCGCCCAGGCCGTAACCGTGGTGGTCGCCATTATGCTCATTCTGTCGGCCGTTACATCGTTGAGTCTCAAGCGGCAACATGGCGAACACGGTCATCTCGAAGTCCGCAAGCTTAACGACAGTCTCCAGCAACTCAAGGACGGCGTGCGCCATGCGATGCTGGACCCCGCCAGTTTCAAGAAACAACACAAAGCCGACACCAAAGCCGCAAAACGCGAAGCGAAGGCGAGCCGCAAGCACTCAGACCAGGCGAAGAACAGAACTTTCGTCGTCGATTTCAAAGGCGACCTGCAGGCATCCAGGGTCGATCATCTGCGTACGGAAATCACCGCGATTCTGACGATGGCGGAGAAAGACGATGAGGTGGTGGTCCGGCTGGAAAGCCCGGGCGGTGCGGTGCATGGATATGGCCTGGCCGCCTCGCAACTCGATCGAATCCGCCAGCACGACGTGCCACTGGTGGTCGCTGTCGACAAGGTGGCTGCAAGTGGCGGATACCTCATGGCTGCAGTGGCGAACAAGATTCTGGCGGCACCCTTTGCGGTGCTGGGTTCAATCGGCGTGATTGCGCAGATACCCAATGTCCACCGCCTGCTCAAGAAACACGACGTCGATGTCGAGATCCTGACGGCCGGCAAATATAAGAGAACGTTGACGGTGCTCGGCGAAAATACCGAAGAAGGGCGCGCAAAATTTCTCGAAGAACTCGAAGAAGTCCACTCGCTGTTCCAGGAGTTCGTCGGTTCACGACGTCCGCAATTGAACATGGATGAAGTCGCCACTGGCGAGGCATGGTACGGACAACGCGCGATCGATCGGGCGCTGGTCGATGAAATCAGCACAAGTGATGAGTACCTGACTCAAGCCTGCGCTGAGCGCGATGTCTTCGAGGTCCAATGGGTCGAACACAAAAAACCGATTGAACGTCTGCTGGCCTACGCCGAGGGTACGCTGGGCCGGATGCTGGAAAAGATCGGCTTTGGCCAGAGATAGCACCACGACAGGGGACAACCGATGAGTGAGTTTCGGGCACTACTGGTAGAAAAAACGGCGGATTCCTTCGAGCGCAGCGTTGTCGAGCGAACGACCGCAGACCTGCCTGATGGGGATGTGTTGATCGACGTCCGCTTTTCGTCACTGAACTACAAAGATGGAATGTCGGCGACGGGGAGTCCGGGCGTGACGCGCAACTACCCGCATACACCCGGAATTGATGCTGCAGGCGTCGTCATTGAAAGCACTGATGGAAAATTTACGCCTGGGGACGAGGTGATCGCCATTGGCTTCGATCTCGGCATGAACACCGCCGGTGGCTTCGGTCAGCGCATTCGTGTCCCGGCCGGATGGCTGGTCGCGCGACCCGACGGCCTGACGCTGGAAGAATCGATGATCATCGGTACTGCGGGTTTTACCGCCGCTCTTTGCATCCACAAGCTCGAGCATGTTGGCATGACGCCAGCTGCCGGTCCGGTGCTGGTGACCGGCGCGACCGGCGGTGTTGGCTCGGTCGCGGTGATGTTGCTCAGTAAGCTGGGTTACGCAGTGACCGCTGTCACGGGTAAGGAATCCCAGCATGGCTTCCTGCGTGATATTGGAGCAGCTGAAATTCTCTCCAGAGAACAGGCCCGTGAAGGCAGCGATCGGCCGCTGCTCAAAGAGATCTGGGGAGGTGCCGTGGACACCGTGGGCGGCGAGATTCTCTGGAATGCCGTCAAGGGTTTGCAGTACGGGCAGAGTCTGGCGGCCTGCGGACTGGTCGATTCGCCACAGATTTCGGCCACGGTGCTCCCTTTCATCCTGCGCCACGTCAATCTGCTGGGCATAGACTCGGTGCAACTGCCGCTCACGCAGAAAGCAGAGATCTGGCAGAAACTGGCCGGTCCCTGGAAACCTGACGGGCTGGCGACGCTGAAGGAGACATTCACCCTCGAGACGATTTCCAACGGCATCGACCGGATCCTTGCGGGAGAGATGGTGGGCCGCGGCGTGCTGGAACACTAAGATAAGGGGCCGAGTCCGGCGCCGGCCGGCACCCGCTACAGCTCAACCGGACTCAGTCGCGCCGCAACTCTGCGGAAAGCGCAATTGGGCTCGGGTAGCGGAAGACGACAATGTAGCTGGAGATCAACAGCGTCATCACAGTTGCGCCCTGGATGACGTGTGCGGCTTCGACGCTGAGTATTGCGGCACCGGCCGCAACGTAACTCACAAGCAGCGAAAATTCACTCGCCTGACCGAGTCGATAACCGACTTCCCAGGATGTCTTCGATTCTTCACCCTGCCATTTGAGCAGCAGTGCAAACGTTCCAGGCTTTATGGCAATAAGTGCCAGCGCTAACAGCAGAGTTGGCAGAAAAACTTCCAGCAACAGCACGACATTCAGGCCCGCGCCAACGGAGAAGAAAAACAACACCAGAAAAAAGTCCCGCAATGGCCTCAGACTTTCTGCAATGTATTGGGATATCGGGCTCGTTGCCAGCGACACACCCGCGATGAATGCACCAATCTCGAACGAAAGACCCGCATAGTTTGCGATGCTTGCAACACCAAGGCACCAACCCAGGGCGAGTAGAAAAATGAATTCGTGGAAGGCGTCGAACTTAGCTATGAGCGGCAGCAGTACAAAGCGCACGCCGAATACTGCGCCTACTGCGATGACGGGGAGCGCAAGCATTGCCACACCCAGACTCTGCAGGGTCGCAGACGCCGAGTCTGCGGTGCTTGCGAGAAACACCAACACGAGGATGGCGACGAGATCCTGAATCAACAGCAGGCTGATCACGATCTCGCCGATGTGGCGATGATGCAACACCGTCGTTGGCAGCAGTTTGATGCCGATGATGGTGCTCGAAAACGTGACCGCGATACCCGTTACGATTGCCTCGCCGATCGTGAAATCGAATGCGAGCATCAAACCGAACCCGACGCCGAAGAACACGGCCATGGAGACAAGGGCGGTCAACAGACCTTCGCCAGCCATGTTTTTCATTTTCGCCGGTGGCAGATCGAGTCCGACGAGAAAGAGCAGGAAGATAATGCCGATCTCGGCAATTTCCGAGAGAAGGTCGGGGTCGGCTACGAGCGCCAGACCGTAGGGACCCAACAGACAGCCAATGGCGATGTAGGCGACGAGTAGAGGTTGGCGCGTATACAGAGCAACGGTCGCAAGCACGGCTGCGCCCGCAAAGATCAGAAAGAAAGACTCTACAATTCCAGTGCTAAGCACCTCTCCGAATCCGCCGATATGCCGGTTTAGGTTCCAGCACGGAAGCTTGATAGTAATCGGAGTAGGGTGCAAGTGCGCTTTGCTCGACGGTGCTCGTCCCGCTACGCTCCTGGGGCATCAGAAACGTATCGAAGCCACAGCGCTTCATGTAGTGCAGCAGGTCGGGATGGACGTCGCCCGTTGCCCGTAGCTCTCCCGTGTACTGGTAACGTGAACGCAGCAGCACGGCCAGCGACAAACCTCGACCGTCAGCGAACGCCGGGAAATCAATGGCGATGATGGGCGCCTTCGTGAATGCCTGCGTTGGTTCTGCATCAACATCGAGGATCAGTCCATCGCCGGAATCCGGTGACCATGCATCCTGCGTCGCGAATCGAATGCCGCCTGCAGCACCGGCGCCATTGCTGATACTGTTTTCGATCATTATGCCTTCTTTGTTCAACAGGTTACTCAGCGTTGACATACACACGCTCCTTGAAAGGTTCGATACCGATTCGCCGGTAGCAGTGGAGAAAGGATTCATCCTCGAGGCGCTTTTCGACAAATGTATCGAGAATCGTGCGCAGGACAGTAGTCACGTCAGCGCGGGAAAAAGACGGGCCGATGATTTTTCCCAGCGCGGAACGTTCGCCCTGCTGACCTGCATGGCCGCCTAATGAAATCTGATAAAATTCGCTGCCTTTCTTATCGACCCCCAGAATGCCGATATGACCGACGTGATGATGGCCGCAGGCGTTCATGCAACCCGAGATATTCAGGTCGATCTGGCCGATATCGTGCTGGTAATCGTAGTCGGCAAACTCGCGCTGAATGGCTTCGGCAACGGGTATGGATTTTGCGTTTGCCAGTGAGCAGTAGTCGCCACCCGGGCAGCAGATTATGTCCGACAGCAAGCCGACATTACTGGTGCCCAGTTGCATAGCAACGGCTTTGTCCCATAACTCGAAAAGACTTGCAGCCGGCACGTCGGGGAGCACGAAATTCTGTTCGTGGCTGATCCTGATCTCACCGAAGCCGTAGGCGTCAGCCCAGTCCGCTACCGCGTCAATCTGGATGTCTGAAACGTCACCGGGCGGCACGCCGGTGATTTTGGTCGATAGCGTGACAATGCTGTAGCCGTCGACTCGATGCGCCGCTACGTTATTTTCCACCCAGCGGCTGAAGACAGGCTCCGCCAGACGCTTCTCTGCGAGTTGGTCTGCGATTTGTCCTGGCTCAAAATCCGCTACGGGATACTCGGGCGGCAGGAAGTGCGCTTCCATGCGGGCAATTTCCGCTTCCGGCAGCAGACTCGCGGAATTCTCGAGATGCGACCATTCCTCGTCTACCTTGGCGCGGAAGCCATCTGCCGTCATCGCCCTGACCAGAATCTTGATGCGTGCCTTGTACTTGTTGTCTCTGCGGCCGTAGCGGTTGTAGACCCGCATGATGGCTTCCAGATACGTCAACAGGTGTTGCACGGGCAAGGCGGTACGGATGGTTTCGCCAATCACCGGCGTGCGGCCCAGACCGCCGCCGACGATGACATCGAAGACTACCTGGTGGTCTGCATCGTGGTAGACGCGCAGGCCAATGTCGTGAACGTCTATGGCGGCGCGGTCGTCACTGGCTCCGGTCACGGCTATCTTGAATTTGCGCGGCAGCCAGTCGAATTCGGGATGAGAGGTCGACCATTGCCGAATGAGTTCGCAGTACGGACGTGGATCAACCACTTCGTCTTTTGCCACACCTGCGAACTG
>JAPUFN010000334.1 GCA_027293665.1 Gammaproteobacteria bacterium
AGCATAAGTCTGGATCATGCGACCGAAAGTGCGCTGCGCCATGTGGTTGGCAGCTCCGACATGGATCAGGTGATCACAGACGGTCGCGCTGCGATCGCACAGGAAGTGCAGGAAAGGCTGCAGACGTATCTGGATAGTTACGGCACGGGCATTCTGATCAGCAAAGTGAATATCGATGAGAGTGCGCCGCCCAATCAGGTGCGCGATGCATTCAACGACGTACAGAAAGCCAAAGAAGATGAGCAGCGTACGATCAACGATGCCAATGCGTATGCCGAAAGTATCATTCCGGAAGCGCGCGGTGAAGCGCAACAGCAGATCGAACGGGCGAACGCTTACCGGGATCAAGTTATTGCCCGATCCGAAGGTGAAGCGAAGCGTTTTGAGAAGCTGTTGTTCGAGTATCATCTTGCGGAGGAAGTTACGCGGGATCGTCTTTATATCGACGCGATGGAGGCCGTGTTGACCAACAGCAGCAAGATCATGATCGATATCGAGGGCGGCAATAATCTCCTGTATCTGCCACTGGATCGTCTTGGTCAATCCAGCCTGCCGAGTGGCGTCTCGCAGGAATCCGTGCGCGGTATCGCCGATGCGATACTCCGAGAAGTTAACGATCGAATCGCCAGCGGGCGTATTCGAGACAACCGGTAAGTCATCATGAGTTTGCAGAATCTGATCATAATTTTTATCGCGGTGGCCGCCATTTTCCTGGCCACAGACTCCGTCTACAGGGTCCATGAGACAGAGCGGGCCGTGCTTCTGCGCTTTGGCGCGGTGGTGGAAGCCGACGTCGCACCGGGCTTGCATTTCAAACTGCCGATCGCCGAGGAAGTCAAAAAAGCGGACGGCCGTGTGCTGACTCTGGATTCGAGTCCAGAGACCTACTTCACGTTGGAGAAAAAGCCGCTGATCGTGGACTCTTTCGTCAAATGGCGCATCAGCAACGTGGAGGGTTTCTACACGGCAACGTCGTTTGATGAGCGGCGCGGTGAGCGGTTGCTGCAGGAGCGGGTGAACGAGGGTCTGCGCAATCAGATCAGTCGTCGCGACATGCATGAAGTGGTGTCGGGCGAGCGCGACCAACTCATGCTCGAGCTGAAAACGGATCTGAATTCCGTGATGTCTGATTCGATTGGCATCGAAGTGGTGGATGTTCGGGTCAAGCGCATCGATCTACCGACCGATGTTTCTACCTCAGTCTATGAGCGGATGAATTCCGAGCGGCAGATTGAAGCCAGGCAGTATCGAGCCCAGGGGCGGGAACTCGCACTCGGCATTCGGGCAGATGCCGAGCGCCAGACCATCGTCATTGAAGCCAATGCATACAAGCAATCAGAAGAACTCCGCGGTGATGGAGACGCAAGTTCTGCCAAGATTTATGCCTCCGCCTTCAATAAGGATCCGGAGTTCTACGAGTTCTATCGCAGCATCAACGCCTATGCCAACGTATTCAGCAACAAAGGCGACATGCTTATTCTCGATCCGAACAGCGACTTCTTCAAGTACCTCAAGAAGTCGGCGGCGGATCCTAAGGGCACTTAGAAGCGTTGAATTGACCGGCCCGATTGCAGCATGTGGCAGGATATTGGCATCGCTTTGTGTCTCGTGCTGGTCATCGAAGGGATTGTGCCGTTCCTGTATCCTCGGCGGTGGCGTGCACTGGCCTTGTCGCTGGCGAAGGTCGATGATCGCACTATGCGTATCGCCGGGTTCGTCAGCATGGTGCTTGGCACGCTGCTGCTTTACCTGATTAAGTAACCTCAGATACTCGGAAGAACCTATGGTCAACCGTAACTGGCGCTTGCCCGCCGGGGTGGATGAATTGCTGCCGCCCGCGGCCTGGTCATTGGAACTCGTGCGCCGTCAGGTGCTCGATGTTTTTCACACCTGGGGATTCGAGTACGTCGATCCGCCAATCATCGAGTACCTCGATGCGCTGCTGGTTGGTAGCGGCGCCGACATGGATCTGCAGACCCTCAAAGTGGTCGATCAGCGCAGTGGCCGAATGCTCGGCGTGCGGGCGGACATGACGGCGCAGGCAGTGCGCATCGATGCTCACAGCCTGCCAGTCGATGGTGTGCAACGCCTGTGCTATGCAGGCAACGTCGTGTTTGCGAATCCGGCTGGGGCGTTGGACACACGCGTGCCGCTGAAAGCCGGCGCGGAGCTATTCGGTACGACCGATCTGGCGGCTGATGCGGAGGTGATTGCGCTGATGCTGGAAGTGCTGCACACCGTTGGCATCGAAGATCCGGTTCTCGTGCTGGGGCACATGGGGATCTATCGGCGTCTGGTGGAACCGCTGGCGCTTGATGCAGTCAGCGCAGTTGCTCTCTTTCATGCCGTGCAGCGAAAGTCTGAATCAGACATTGCCGCCCTCGTCGAGGATGAATCGGCGCGTGAACGTTTGACCCGCTTACCCACGCTGATGGGTGAGCGGTCAGTTCTCGTGCAGGCTCACGAATGCCTGTCGTCAGCCGGGGATGGTGCGGTCGTCGCACTCGATCACCTGGCGACGCTGGCGGATCTGGTGATCGCGCGTTGTCCGGGTGTATCGCTTCGCTTCGATCTGGCGGAGCTTGCGGGCTATGGCTATCACAATGGGCCCATTTTCTCGGCGTATCAGGCTGATCAGGGCCGGGCGCTGGCCAGAGGTGGCCGTTACGATGGAATCGGCGCAGACTTCGGCCGGACGCGGCCGGCTACCGGATTCGACGTCAGCCTCAAAGAACTGGTTGCGCAGCCTGTAGCCGTGCCGGCGATCTGGGCACCCTGGGCGACCGGTGCGGCGGAACAACAATTGTATGCAGTGGTTCAGCAACTGCGCCGGAGCGGTCAGACAGTAGTCATGGCACTCAGTCCGGATGATTCCCCGCCTGCTCGGTGTGACCGGCAGATGGTAGAAGAACCCGCCGGTTGGACCGTCACGGACGCGAACTTTTTAGATTCTTAGCGCTTATCCAGCAGGAAGTTTGATGGGACGCAACGTCGTAGTCATAGGCACTCAATGGGGTGACGAAGGTAAGGGTAAGGTCGTGGACCTCCTGACCGATCGGGCTGCAGCCGTCGTGCGGTTTCAGGGTGGTCACAACGCCGGCCACACGCTGGTTATCGACGGCGAAAAGACCGTTCTGCACTTGATTCCATCCGGCATTCTGCGTCACAACGTGCAGTGTTTCATCGGTAACGGCGTAGTGCTCGAACCGCACGCTCTCCTGCAGGAAGTGATCGGTCTGGAAGAAAGAGGTGTGCCGGTTCGCGAACGCCTCCACATCTCACCCGCCTGTCCACTGATTCTGCCGTATCACGTGCTACTCGTCCTCGCCAGGGAGGAAGCCCGCGGTTCGCAGAAAATCGGCACCACCGGCCGTGGCATTGGTCCTGCCTATGAAGACAAAGCGGCGCGCCGCGGGGTACGTCTGGGTGACCTTTACTACTGGCAGGCATTTGCGGCAAAACTCTCCGAAGTCATGGAGTACCACAACTTCATGCTGGAACACTACTACAAGTCGCAGCCCGTGGATTTTGCCGAAACGCTCGACCAGTGCGCAGCCGTCGCAGAGCAGATCCAGCCGATGGTGCGCGA
>JAPUFN010000335.1 GCA_027293665.1 Gammaproteobacteria bacterium
ATTCGACCGGAACGAATTGGCCAGTGTATCAGCTCACTGCTGCTCTTGCGGCACACCAGACGTGCACTTCAGCAACCCCCGCATCGAGCAGCACTTCGCTCAGTGCGCTGGCAGTGGCACCCGTTGTCATCACATCATCGATCAGCGCAACGCTTTCGCCATGCCAGATCCGGCGTGCCTTGAATGCAGCCCGGACGTTTGCCAGCCGTGCGCGCGTGCTGAGTCCGGGTTGTATGGCCGTGTGCCGGATTCGAGCCACCGCCCGCCGCTGCAGAGGTATGCCGGTCGCACGACAAACCGGTTCAGCAATCAACACCGCCTGGTTGTGGCCGCGTCGCAGGAGACGCTGCCAGGACACTGGCACCACAACCAGCGCGTCCGGTAACTGCTCGGGCTCATAGTGTGCCGCCACCGCGTCTGCCAGCAGCCGGCCGAGCAGCCGGGCCGCAACTCCTCCGGCCTGGCGTTTAGCCTGCACGACCCAGCGCGCGCTGGGTCCGCGGTATTGCAGCGGTGCCAGCGTGCGGCAGAAAGGCGGTGGCCGGCGCTGGCAATCTGCGCAGAGGTCGATGCCGCGGGGTAGCTCACCGGCAGCACAGCGCCGGCATGGCCGAACGTTCCATGGCAGCGATTCCCGACACAAGGCGCACAGGCTGTCCGCCGGCGTGCTCTGCTGACACAGCACGCAGATGGTGGGAATGGCCAGGTGTCGCAAGCTCGCTTTAAGTCGCGCAATCACCCGCCCAGTTGGCCTTGGTGACACGCCGCTGCACAGGGGCTTTTTGCTGATCTGAACGCGCGTCCAGCGCGTCGATGGATTGCGGAGATTGCCGGTGTTACCGGCGGTCGGGAACGCACCAGCGAGCGCTTTGACACCTTCAAACCAGCTCAGTATCTTCGATTGCCCGGTTCGCTGAACTGCCTGCCGACACAGCCGCTGGAGACGCAGCAAAAGGAGAACCCATGCCAGCAACTTCCTTGAGAGACATGCGCTTTTTGATCCACGATGTGTTCGATTTCGAAGCGCATTACGCGACGCTGAATTCTGCGCAAACGGTCGATCGCGAACTGATCGATACGATCCTCGATGAAGCAGCACGCTTTACCGACGGTGAGATCGAGCCACTCAACCGCAGCGGTGATATCGAAGGCTGCCGCTGGGATGCAGGAGTGGTGACCACGCCTGGTGGATTCAAGCAAGCCTATGAGGAATATGTCGCGGGTGGCTGGGCGTCACTTTGCGGCAGTGTGGAATATGGCGGCCAGGGACTGCCAGAAAGTCTCAGCCTCTTCCTGGAAGAACTGATGTCCAGCGCCAATATGGCCTGGACGATGTATCCGAGTCTATCGCGCGGCGTGATCAATGCTCTGGAGTCACATGGCAGCGAGGAGCAGAAGCAGAACTTTCTCACGAAGCTGCTGAGCGGTGAGTGGACGGGCACGATGTGTCTGACCGAGTCGCACGCGGGGTCGGACGTCGGGCTTGCACGTACCAGAGCTGAACCTCTGGCCGACGGCGCGTACGCGATCACCGGGACCAAGATTTTCATCTCGGCCGGGGATCACGACCTGGCGGAAAACATCGTGCATCTGGTGCTCGCACGGGTGCCTGAATCGCCCGACGGCACCAGAGGTATCAGCATGTTCGTCGTGCCGAAGATCAACCTTGATGGCAGCGCCAATGCCGTGAGTTGCGGTTCGATCGAAGAAAAGATGGGAATCCATGGTAACGCCACCTGTGTGCTGCATTTCGATGCCGCGCGCGGCTATCTGGTTGGGGCTGCCAATGAAGGCATGCGCTACATGTTCACCATGATGAATGCGGCCCGGCTGGTAGTTGGCCTGCAGGGGATCTGTTTGTCGCAGGCAGCGTTGAAGCGGTCGATCGAGTACGCCAACGAACGCCTCCAGATGCGTTCGCTCACCGGGCCGAAGGCGCCGGACCAACCGGCGGACCCGATCATCGTGCATCCCGATGTCAGGCGCCTCCTGCTGACACAGAGAGCCATTGCGGAAGGTGGCCGGGCGCTGGTCTATTTCACAGGACAGATTGCGGATCGGCTGACCGCGGGCGTGCAACAGGACGACTCGGCGCAGGAAACCGAAGCGATGCTGGAGTTCCTTACGCCCATCGTGAAAGGAGCACTCACCGAGTTCAGCTTTGAATCCGTCAACCATGCAGTGCAGGTATTCGGCGGTCATGGCTTCGTGCGGGAAACTGGCATCGAGCAATACGTGCGCGATGCGCGCATCACGATGATCTATGAGGGCACAACGCAAATTCAGGGGCTTGATCTGCTCGGTCGAAAAGTACTCCTCGAACAGGGTGCCGGCATGCTGGTCTTTCTCAAGCAGGTGAACGAACTGATTGCCGCCCTGAAAAAATCCGGCGGCCAGGATCTCGCAGAATTCGCCACCCAGCTCGAGGTGATAACAAAGCAGTGGGGGGATCTCGCCCTGGACTGTGCCGGTCGGGCTCAAGCCAATCCGGAAGAGGTCGGCGCGGCAGGAGTCGACTTTTTGTTATACAGTGGCTACGTGGCATTGGCGTTCTGCTGGGGGCGGATCGCACTCGTTGCGCAGCAGCAGTTGTCCGCGAGCAGCGCCGCGGCGGCAAAGGGTGCGGCTGGAAGCGCCGAGGCCGAGGCTGACCAGAATTATCTTGCGGGGAAACTCGCGACGGCGCGTTTTTTCTTTGCCCGGATACTCCCCCGAACAGCGGCACACAAAGCGGCCATCGAATCGGGCGCGGCCAGCCTGATGGATGTCAGCGCAGAAGAACTGTCGTCAATCTGATTCGCACGATTACCAGTCCCTGGTAGGGGCTGCGAATAAACACCGGAAATACTGAATTACGGATGTAACCCATGTTGGAGTATCAACCACCACAGCGCGACTTCGAGTTTCTCCTGTTTGAGCTGTTCAAGGTTCAGGAACGCTGGACGCGGATTCCTGCATTCGCAGAATTCGGTGAAGACCTGACCAGGGCTGTGCTCATTGAAGGCGGTCGCCTTGCGCAGGAAGTCATGGCGCCACTGAATCAGTCAGGCGATGAGGAAGGGTGTCGCTGGGACGATGGTGTGGTGACAGTGCCTGAAGGCTTCAAGGGTGCTTACGACGAAATCGCCAACGGCGGCTGGTTGGGGTTTTCCGGCAATCCAGACTACGAAGGTCAGGGAATGCCGAAAGTACTGGGGTGCCTCCTGGAAGAAATGTTCTGGGCGGCAAACACGAGTCTTTATCTGTACGGCACGCTGAGCGTGGGCGCTTCGATCTGCATCGATGCTCATGGCAGCGAGGAGCAGAAGGCTACCTATCTGCCGCAGCTCTACAGCGGTCGGTGGAGCGGCGCTATGGCGTTGACCGAACCGCACGCCGGAACGGATCTCGGAATTTTGCGAACCAAAGCGCTGCCCGCTGCTGATGGCTCGTATCGAATTACCGGTACTAAGATATTCATCACGAGCGGCGAGCATGAACTGTCTGAGAACATCGTACACCTGGTGCTTGCGAAGCTGCCCGACGCGCCTGCGGGCAGCCGGGGAATTTCGCTCTTCATCGTGCCGAAGTTTTTGCTCAAGGAAGATGGCTCTCTCGGCGAACGCAATGGCGTTGCCAGTGGTTCGATCGAACACAAAATGGGTATCCGAGCCAGTGCAACGTGCGTGATGAACTACGACGACGCGGTCGGCTACCTTATCGGTGAAGAAAACCAGGGCCTTGCCTGCATGTTCAAGATGATGAACTACGAGCGGCTCTCAGTGGGTCTGCAAGGTCTCGGGGCGGGAGAACTGGCCTATCAGCAGGCAGCGACTTACGCCAGAGATCGCCTCCAGGGTAGAGCGGCGACTGGTCCGCAGAATCCAGCCGGTGCGGCGGACTCGCTGCTTGTGCATCCGGATGTCCGGCGCATGCTGCTGACCATCCGCACGCTCACGGAAGCCGGCCGTGCATTTGCGATGTTCGTCGGGCTGCAACTGGACCTTGCGAAATATACCGACAATGAAGCGGCTGAGCGTCGCAGCGAACTTTTGACGCCAATTGCAAAAGCGTTTCTGACCGATCGCGGTTTTGATTGCGCAGTCATGGCGCAACAGGTGTTCGGCGGCCATGGCTACGTCAGCGAGTGGGGTGTCG
>JAPUFN010000336.1 GCA_027293665.1 Gammaproteobacteria bacterium
GTGGAATTGTTCCTGTGATCTCGCCGGTCGCGAATCTACTGGTGGTTCCTGTTGTTTCGTTGGTTGTACTGCCCCTGAGTTTTCTCGCTGGTGGTGCTGTGTTTGCGTTTCCAGCGCTGGCAGACGTCGTCATTGTGCCGATCGAATTCCAGCTGGAAGCAGTGAAATTCATCATTGATATTTGTGCGCAGATGCCGCAACTGCATGTCGCACCGATTTCAGCGGTCACCTTGCTGTTCCTTGTCATATCGTGCGCTGGGCTTCTTTCGATGCCTGATGGGCGAAGACTCATCGTCTTGCTCCCTGCCTGGCTTTCCTGGCTGGCGTCGGTGGATGCCGGAGTACCGCCCGGGGAGTTCCAGGTCACCGTGCTCGATGTTGGCCAGGGCAGCGCGATAATCGTTGATACATCACGCCATCGATTGTTGTTCGATACCGCGCCGAAATATCCTGGCGGCTTCGATCTGGGAGCGGTTGCCGTCGTGCCGGCGATTCTGGCAACCGGCGCACGCGTACTGGATCGCGTTGTGTTGAGCCATGATGACAGCGATCATACCGGCGGATTTGCTGCGGTAGAGGGCGCTGTGAAAATTGGCAGTGTCTGGAGCAGTCAAGCAGCGGCCGCCGATCTGCCCAATGTGCGGCGCTGTCGGGCGGGAACCCGGTGGCGCTGGGATGACGTGGATTTCGCGTTTCTGCATCCCCCGTCCGGCTTCGAGGGCTCTGACAACGAGCACTCCTGTGTGCTGCGCATCGGCAATCATCGCCGCAGGGTTTTACTCCCAGGCGACATCGGGCGAAAGACGGAACGTCGCCTGCTGCAGGAGCAGGAATTAGCGGTGGACCTGCTACTGGCGCCGCATCATGGCAGTGGAACGTCTTCTTCACCACGGTGGGTTCAAGCGTCGAATCCGCAGTTTGTCTTCGTCAGCGCACCGCGCCGCAGCCAGTACGGTCACCCGCAACCCGCAGTTGTCGAACGCTACGTAAAACGCGGTGCTCAGGTATTCGTGACCGGCCGGCATGGCGCGCTGCGCTGGCGTAGCTGGCTCGATGAGCCGCCGTTGCGGTGGCGCTATGATCGGGCCGCTTACTGGACGAATCAACTTCCTGCGCAGGCTCAAACCCGCTAAGGCGCCTGCACAATGCTCTGCTGAGCTATCCTGATTCTCTATGCTGCCAGGCGAGTGCTTTACCGGCAACTTGCCGGTCCTGCTCATCACCGAAAGTGATTTCCTTCAAGTCTCGCAGGTTGTCCACCCATCGGAAATTCCGGTAGCTGCCGTCTGCAGGTAGCGCGAATTCACTTGCATCTACTCTGACCAGCACATAGATCTTCATCGTTGCTGCTTCAGGCATGTCTTCGGCACCGGTAGCGGCCATGTCGAAGGCGTGCTCGATTGCGAGTGTGGGTAGGGCGAATTTTTCGCGCAGCGACTGTTGCAAGGACTCTTTCCAGTTTTCACCAACGACGAGATACTCGCCGGGGAATAGCCATTTGCCGTGTTGCTGCACGACGAGCAGCTGGCCTTGCTCGTTGAGGGTCAACGGGCTCAAATGGATCTGGAAATAGTCGCGGCCGATCGCAAGTTCGGAACGAAAACGCTCAACGCTATCCCACAAGTGTTTGCCGGTCTTGTTGATGAACACAAGGCCGATGCCCTGGGCATCGCTGCGCACCACCTGCATTTCCACTGTCGGCATCGGCTGGTTATGAACGGTATCGGGGTTCAATAAAGTCAGCTTCAACTTCGCGCCAGTGTGAATGGTGGTGTCCTCGAGGTACACATACACCCCACCTTCAGATACATCCCGAGCAACGCAGCGTACCTTTCCCAGCGACGGGTGTTGCAGTTCTACGAGAAGCGGTATCTGAACTCTTGGCTGTGATCTGTGCTCCACTGGATCTGCCGGAGCCACAGCGGCACCTGGCACTGACTCCCGCGCAACTGCATTGTCCGCGGTGGGCGCCGCCGCTTCGTTGATTTCCGTGGCATCCTGGCCGGAAGATTTCTGTTCCTTCTTTTTCTGCTGGCGAAGTGAAATACGGTTGCGGCTCATCGCGTTATGTTTCGGAAAGCTGGTGCTGATGTGTTTGGTATTAAAAGCAAATCGTAGTCTGTGTGTATCACTTTAGCTGCATTACTTCAGGCTGCATCGGCCATTGAAAAATTCGAATTCGGCCGCATTGTAACAGCAGTCGAAAATTGAGGGACAGCCATGCGTCTGGACAGAATGACCAGTCGATTGCAGGAGGCGTTAGGCCAGGCGCAGTCGCTGGCGATTGGCCGTGACCATGCGGCGCTGGAAACTCCACACCTGCTGGCTGCAATGCTGGAACAGAAACCAGGTGGCAGTCGGGCTGTGCTCCGCAGCGCCGGTGCTGACCTCGAAGCGCTCGACGATGCTCTGTCGGGCCAATTCGACAATCTGGCCGTAATCAGCAATCCCTCGGGTGAGGTGAATCCGTCACCCGGTTTCATCAAGGTATTGAACCTGGCTGACCGGCTCGCTCAGAAAGCCGGGGACAGTTATCTTGCAAGCGAACAGGTGTTGTTGGCGCTGCTTGGAGACGAGCTCGTGGGCCCGCTGTTGCAGCGAAGTGGTGTCGAACAACAATCAATGGAACAGGCAATTGCGATGTCGAGAAATGGCGAGCCAGTAACAGATCCGGGTGCCGAAGAACACCGGGAGGCGTTGGACAAATACACCATTGATCTCAGCGAGCTGGCAGAGGCGGGTAAACTCGATCCCGTAATTGGCCGCGACGATGAGATTCGCAGAACGGTGCAGGTGTTGCAGCGGCGCACAAAGAACAACCCGGTTTTGATTGGTGAACCCGGTGTTGGAAAGACGGCGATCGTAGAGGGTCTTGCACAGCGAATCCTCAACGGCGAGGTGCCCGAAGGACTGAAAAACAAGCGGATTTTGAGCCTGGATATGGGTGCACTGATTGCAGGAGCCAAATTTCGCGGTGAGTTCGAGGAACGACTCAAGGCTGTGTTGAACGAACTCGCCAAGCAGGAAGGTAACGTCATCCTGTTTATCGACGAATTGCATACGATGGTCGGTGCCGGCAAAGCGGAGGGTTCGATGGACGCGGGCAACATGCTCAAACCCGCGCTTGCGAGAGGCGAACTGCACTGTGTTGGCGCCACCACTTTGGATGAATATCGACAGTACATCGAAAAAGATAAGGCGCTGGAACGGCGATTTCAAAAAATACAGGTGGACGAGCCCACGCTGGAAGACAGCATCGCAATCTTGCGCGGATTGAAAGAGCGCTATGAACTACACCACGGGGTCGATATCACAGACCCTGCAATCGTTGCTGCGGCACGCTTGTCAC
>JAPUFN010000337.1 GCA_027293665.1 Gammaproteobacteria bacterium
TGCCACAGCCAGCAGCGAGTAAGAGTAGATCGCGTGAAAAACAAACCAGGGACCATGATCGATCACCATGCCGGTGTAGCCGTCGGCTTGAGTCAGGAAGACGTTACTCCAGACGAGCTGATGCCACTCGTTGGTCATCACCAGGATCATCGTGATCGTCGGCACGATGCAGAGCAGGTTCAGCGAGGTAGCAGACAGCCGCATCTGCCGGCGAGTGTAGCTGATGGCAAAGATGAACCAGGCGACGGGCGACAGGACGATACCGAAGTAGGCGAGCTTGGATACCAGAATTTTGACGCCGAGGTCCGTGAAAAGCGAACCGGTGAACTGCGCGCCTGACCAGAATATCACGGCGGCGAGCAGAGTCAGAATTGCGTGCATGCCCGGCACTCGCTTCTTTGAGCGAACACGCAGGTAGGTGCCAACGCACACCAGCATGGACAGCAGTGGGGGTACTGACCAGATGGTTACCTGAAACACGGCAGGACGTCCTGTCTCTGAAAGTACGACATTTTTATTGATTGGCGCTCGCGCGGCAGTGAAGGTTCGCCCATTGCTGGGGGCGTCTCAAGGCGAATCTCGCGAAAAGTGAACTGCCTCACACTTTGCTGGTTTTCTGGGCCGAGGAACGGTTAAATAATCGCTCGCGTTAAACTTAGTTTGTCATTTAAATTGCCTTCGACCTGATGTAGACAGCACATGCGTTTGAACCTTCCCGATCAGTTGAAAAGGGCCCCGGCGCCGCGGCGGGCAGATTTTGCCGGATACGTGGCGGATCTGCGCAAGTCGCCCGAACGCGATGACGTGGTCGTGTACTTTGATCTCGACAGAACGTTGATCTCCGGCTATTCCATAACGGCGCTGGCGCTGGAGGCTTTGTGGAGCGGTTATCTCTCGCCGCGTCAGGTGCTCACCCATGCCGGCATTTTCCTCGGTTATGGTCTGGGTCGCGTTGACTACCACGATCTTCTGACGTCCACCGTGCAGTCGCTCATCGGCTTGCCCGAAGAGGAGATGATCGAACTCGGTCAGAACGCTTTCGACAACCGCCTGGCGCCGCTCATCTTCGACGAGGCTCGTATTCTCATCGACGTCCACAAAGAAAAGGGTCACGAGGTGGTCATGATGACGTCGGCGACACGCTATCAGGCCGAACCGGTGGCGCACGACCTCGGTATCGATAACCTGTGTTGCACGGAACTTGAGATTGTTGCCGGCCGACTGAGCGGGATCGCCCAGCCCTGTTACGGCGAAAGTAAAAGAATCGCCGCAGTCCGATACGCGTTCGATCGCCAGGTAGCCCTGGACAACGCGTTCTTCTACTCCGACAGCTGCGAAGATCTGCCGCTACTGGAAGCGGTCGGCAGACCGGTTGCAGCTAATGCGAAATCGACGCTTGCAAAAGTGGCTGAGGCGAAAGGTTGGACGCAACTGGCATTTGTAACTCAGGGCGAATCCCGGCCGATCGCCGCATAGAATTACCGATGATTGATCTCTACACCTGGCCGACCCCGAACGGGCGCAAGATCTCGATAGCGCTGGAAGAATTTGGCCTGGATTATGAGGCACATGCCGTCAATATCGGTGACGATGAACAGTTCAAGCCGGAATTTCTCGCGCTCAGTCCGAACAACAAAATTCCAGCGATCGTTGATCGGGAAACCGGCCGCAGCCTGATGGAATCAGGCGCCATTCTGCTGTATCTCGCCGAAAAGTGTGACCGCTTCTGGGGTGAGGATCGCTGGGAGACGATAGAATGGTTGATGTTGCAGATGGGTGGCATTGGCCCGATGTTGGGCCAGGCCCACCACTTTCTGCGGTTCAATGCCGGCGCAGCCCCCTATGCTGAGGCGCGCTACGCACAGGAGGCGGCGCGCTTGTATGGCGTTCTGGAGCGCCGCCTGAGCAGTCGTGAGTACCTGTCCGGCAGCTACTCGATTGCCGATATGGCGACCTGGCCATGGATCTCCCGCTACGAGTGGCAGCGCATTGACTGGCTTGAGTATCCATCGCTGCGAGCCTGGTACTTACGGATAGCGCAGCGTGATGCGGTACAGCGGGGGTATGATGTACCGCAATTCGTTAACCCCATCCCGTTGCCGGAGGATTGATTCAGTGACGGTTCAGCTGCAGGGCTTAGGATGAGCGGCATGCACAAACACCCGATACTGCTGGCTGTGTTGTTGTTCAGCCTGTGCAGTGCGCCTCAGGCGCTCAGCCAGACGTTCAGGTATCAGGCCTATCTTGCAGGCACAAAAGCTGGCACCGCTATCGTGCATGTCGAAATTTCCGATAAAACCTACCACCTGTCGGGTAGCGCCAAAGCCCAGGGGATTTTGAAGTGGTTCGGCAAATGGCGGTCCCGTTTCGAGGTCAAAGGTCGGATCGAGGGTGACGAGCTTTTCCTGGATGAATATCGCTATGTCGAACGCGAAGAACGCAAACGCCGCGAGCTCAGCGTGCGGGACGGCGTGTTGCGGGTGGTCAAGAACGGCAAACCGCGGCGACCGCGCAAAGCCCTGCCGGGCACCGATATTCTGACGGGGCTGTTCGTGAATCCGCGCTGCCACGACGAACAGTTGCTGCATACGGGTAGGCACAATTATCAATTGCGGCGCCTGGACTCGCCCAACGAAACCACCGGGACTTCCAGATGTCGCTACGAGATTCACGATGACGACGGCGACCGCTATGTGGCGAGCGTCGAATTCGCGCAACTCGGTGATTTGACGGTTCCGGTAAAAATGACATTCGGTGGCTTCATTCGAGGTCGTATGGAACTCGTCGAGCCATAACCGCCGGTGGCGGCATGGCTACAGCGACAATCCTCGAACGGATCTGATTACCCCGGCGTGAATTTAGAGCCCTCAGCGTAAATGATGAGTGAGCTCTGCGACGAGTGCGGCGATGAGTGTCTGCGCTCTTTCACAGGACTCGGCATAGGGCTCGGCGCTGCCGATCCCCCAGACCGGCGCCGGCCAGGCGGCGTCGTGGGAAAATCGAGCGATCACGTGAATGTGCAGCTGGGCGACGATGTTGCCGAGCGCTGCCACGTTGATTTTCTCCGCGCCTGCTACCCGTTCGAGCGCACGGGAAGTCGCGCCGATTTCCTCGTACAACACCGCCTGCCGGTCTGCCGGCACGGCGTGCAGTTCACGCAGATTCTCTATGCGCGGCACCAGAATGCACCAGGGGAAGCGCCGATCGTTCATCAGCAGAAGATCGCAAAGGGCAAGCTCCGCGACCGGCAGGCTGTCCTCAGCCAGTTTCGGATGCAGAGAAAAGGCCACTCAATCGCGGTCCATACCATAGCGGCGCTGATAGACAGCCAGACGGACGTTGTCGATCAAGAGTTCAGCGCAGCGCAGTGCGGCCCGACCATGCGTTGATGATGTGTCGGGTTCGAGTTCGAGATAACGAACAACGGTCAGCAGCTGGTGCTGCTGATCTACCGTGAGATCTGCGTCTTTCAGGAGCTGATCGGCCACGCCGTGCAGGTAAGGTAGCGTGAGACGTTTGTCGGGTCGGGTGGCGGCGGGTTTATGGTCACGCTGCGGTGATGCAGCTCGCGGCGAAGAAGGCGGCGAAGAAGAGCGCTGCGGCGAAGAAGAGCGCTGCGGCGAAGAAGAGCGCTGCGAAACGCGCCGACCCATTGTGTTCACGGAATTGTTTGCGTTGTCTGCCATGATCGATCGGCCTCCAGGCAGTACG
>JAPUFN010000338.1 GCA_027293665.1 Gammaproteobacteria bacterium
TGACCGCGCAGCGTGCCAACGAAGAGAACAAATCAGGGACTCCTGGTGCTGCCACCTCTATATTCAAACTCTATGGCGCGGGCCTTCAACAGGATGGTGCGGAGCTCAAGCGCAAGCTGATGGGCACCCGGGGCCTGGGCACCGATACTGTCTTCACAGAGGCGGAACTCGAGGTTACGCGGGAGTGGCTGCAAACCCGTGCAACAACGATCTATGGTGGCACCAACGAGGTGCAGTCAAATATAATTGCCAAACGCGTGCTGGGGTTGCCCGACTGATCTTATCGGAGTCTTAACGGAGTCTTAACCACATGGATTATCAAACACTTGGTCTGAAAACACTCACACCGCACATCGGTGCCGAGATATCAGGCGTAGATCTGTCCAAACCACTTGCGAACGAACAGTTCAGCGAGGTGTACCAGGCTTGGCTGGATTGGAAAGTGCTCGTGTTTCGTGATCAACAGCTCGACGCAGAACAGCACAAGGCATTCGCGCGCAAATTCGGCAAACTGCATGTGCATCCGATGCAGCACAGTTATGGCGGCGATCCCGAAATACTCACGGTCAAGACAACGGCCAAGTCGAACTACACCGCCGGTGAAGGCTGGCACACAGATGTGACCTGCGATGAGATTCCACCGCTGGGTTCGATGCTGTACGTCACTGAGACTCCTGAATGCGGCGGCGGTGACACACTTTTCGCCGATATGTATCTCGCTTACGAGTTGCTTTCAGACAACATGAAGGCAATGCTCGATGGCGTCACCGCCGTGCACGATGGCGCACTGCCTTATGTCGGCAAGTATCGGGTCAGCCCGCCAGATGGCCAGACCTATCCGAAAAACGAACATCCCGTGATCACCATCCACCCGGAAACCGGAAAAAAGATTCTTTACGTCAACTCCGGATTTACCTCTCATCTGAAGGGCTTTGCAGGATGGGAAAGCCGCATGCTGCTGGATGGCCTTACGAACTTCACCGCAACCACGCCAAAACTCTATTGTCGAGTGGAGTGGCAACCGAACACACTGACGTTCTGGGATAACCGCTGCACCCAGCACCACTCCGTGTGGGACTACCACCCCCACAGCAGATACGGCGAGCGCGTCTCCATCCTGGGCGACCTGCGACCCGCCGCCTGAGCCACATCCGTAGCTGCGATTTCGAGGCGTCGCGCTTGAACATCGATATTCCGATTGCCGGTCTGCGCATAGGCCACGCCGTGGATGAAAAAGTTCGTTCCGGTACGACCGTGATTCTGCCCGAGCAAGCCGCAACTGCCAGCGTCCACATCGTCGGCGGCTCACCCGGCACCCGGGAAACAGAATTATTGAACCCGCAACAAGTCGTCGAACAGGTCGATGCCATCGTGCTCTCTGGCGGCTCCGCATTCGGCCTGGATGCAGCAACAGGTGTTCAGGCATGGCTGCGCGAGCAGAATCGAGGCTATTCAGTGCCTCCCGTGCGCATTCCGATCGTCCCCGCCGCCATCCTGTTCGATCTGACAAACGATGGTGACAAGGATTGGGGCACCTACCCGCCCTACCGGGAACTGGGTTATGACGCCACGCAAAACGCCGCCGCGAGCACCGCCACGGGTAAAGTTGGCGCAGGCTACGGTGCCACCACCGCGGCAGGGCCGGGAGGCCTGGGGGTGGCAGTGGAACAACTCGAATGCGGCGCAAGCATACTCGCCATCATGGCCGTAAACGCCGCCGGCTCGCCTTACGTCGGCAGCACTGATCATTTCTGGGCCTCAGCTTTCGAACACGGCACGGAATTCGGCGGACGCGGCCTGCCGCAACCCTGGCCGGCAGACGCGACCAAGGCCAATACGAAAGACGGGCATTCGGCCGCAGGGATGAATACGACGATCGGCGTCGTCATCACCGACGCTGTGATCACGAAACTCGAAGCGAAGCAGATCGCAGTGATGGCGCACGATGGCTTTGCACGCGCATTGTATCCCGTACATTCTCCCGGCGACGGCGACCTGCTGTTCGTGATGTCGACCGGTCAACTGGATCTCGACCGGGAAACTTTGACTCTCTTGTCACTCGGCACCCTAGCCGCCAACACGGTTACCCGGGCAATAGCGCAAGGTATATACGCTGCAACAGCTAGTTCTTGACTAGGATTTCGATCAACCCACCCGTCGATAAGACTGGAGGTCAGGGATGGGTTATGCAAACCGTAAAACGCCCAACCGAAAGAGCGAATTGACCTTCTTAGGGCAATTTCGTGAAGTGAGGGAATCGCGGAGCGATTGGGCGAGGTGCGAATAGCCCATCCCTGACCTCCAGGCTTATCGACTCGCGATTCAAACTCGACTCGAGCCCTACCGGCAGTGCCCGGTGCTGGCTCTTACCCCTTCCCAGATGCTCTAATCGGCTGATGAAATTCGACATAGAGACACTGTTCCGTGCGATCGATGACAAACGCGAAGAACTCGTCTCGCTCACGCAGGAACTCGTTCGTATACCAACCATCAATCCACCTGGCGAGTGTTATCAGGATTGCGCTCGCTACATTGGTGAACGCCTGGAGAAACGGGGATTCACGATTGAGTACGTGCGGGCAACCGGCGCCATTGGCGATTCCGACAGATACCCCCGCACGAACGTGATTGCCCGCTGGGAAGGTGCCGCAAGCGGACCGACCGTTCATTTTAATTCTCACATCGATGTCGTGGAGGTCGGTGCCGGATGGAGTTTCGATCCATTTGCTGCCGAGATACACGACGGCAAGATTTACGGTCGCGGCACCTGCGATATGAAGGGCGGGCTGGCCACGTCGATTATTGCGGTGGAGGCGCACATTGAGCAGTGCCCGTCGCTCGCCGGAAGCCTGGAAATATCCGGCACCGCGGATGAGGAATCCGGCGGCTATGGCGGCGTGGCCTACCTCGCCGAGCGGGGTTACTTCAGTAAACCCAGGGTCGATCACGTCATCATTCCTGAACCACTGAACAAAGATCGGATCTGCCTCGGCCATCGGGGTGTCTGGTGGGCCGAGCTCATCACCAGTGGGCGCATGGCACATGGTTCCATGCCATTCCTGGGTGACTGCGCCGTGCGGCATATGGGTGCCGTAATCGACGCTTTTGAGAACAAACTCTTTCCGCAACTGCGCCAGAAGCACACCACGATGCCGGTGGTGCCGGACGGTGCCAAGGAGTCCACGCTCAACATCAACTCTCTGCATGGCGGTCAAGGCGAAGGGTTCGACGGACTGCCAGCACCGCTGGTGCCCGACTCCTGCAGGATGGTCATCGACCGGCGATTTCTGATCGAAGAAGATCTTGCAGAGGTCAAAGCCGAAGTGGAAAAAATACTCGTAGACCTCAAATCAGAAAGACCGAATTTCAACTACGAATTGCGGGACCTCTTCGAAGTTGTACCATCGATGACGGCGCAGGATGCTCCCGTGGTGCAGGCCGTGGAGCAAGGCATAAAGCAGGTTCTGCAGCGAAATCCCGAGTTCGTCGTTTCTCCCGGGACCTACGACCAAAAGCACATCGACCGGATCGGTCAACTCCACGACTGCATCGCCTATGGCCCCGGGATACTCGAACTGGCGCACCAGAGCGATGAATATGTGGTGATCGACGATATGGTGGATGCTGCGAAAGTGATGGCGAGCGCCAGCTACAATCTGCTCGGTGGGGCGCAAGCCTGAGATGGGACGCCTGG
>JAPUFN010000339.1 GCA_027293665.1 Gammaproteobacteria bacterium
ACACAGGCTGTAACAACCTCACCAGGATCGCGACCCTGTACCGCATCTTCAATTTCCAGATCATAGAAATCGATCGATACCGTCAGACCTTCAATCCACCCTGCGTTTTCCGCAAACGCGGGACTCCAGACAAAGCCAGCACTCCAGCTGTCCGAGGTTTCTGCTATCAGAGCGCTATTACCCTGGGACAGGGCCGAGAGCTGCGGATTCCGTTGCGCCAATCCGGGCCCTACGCCAAGCACCGCGCAGTTGTCGATGATATTTTGCGGCTGTGGTCCGCTTTCCAGCCGTCCGCCATCTGCCGCCAGGATTGTTCCGAGCACGTCGGCACATGGATCGAGGAACGTAAAGTCTTCACGCGCCGCACCGCCAAACAGCTCGCCGATGCCCGGTGCGCGGAAGCCGGTCGAGAAAGATCCGCGTACGGACAGGTCTTCGATCGGCCGCCAAAGCACGCCGGCCTTGTAAGTCGATTCGGATCCGGAGGTGCTGTAGTCCGAGGAGCGTGCCGCCAGGTTAACTTCCAGCAAATCCGCGCCAGCCGCGCCCGAGATAAGCGGGATGTTCAATTCTCCATAAAACTCGGTGACGTTGAAGGAGCCCGCGGTAGCACCGGATGGGATGCCCGCCGTTTCGCCGCTTGCCGCGATTGGATCGGGCCGGAACGAGCCATCTTGTTCACGATATTCGACACCGGCAGCAAAGGCCAGCTCCCCGGCCGGCATCGAAACGATGTCACCGGTGATATTAAAAGCAAAGTCCGTCAGTGTCTGCTCGCTGAAATCACGCTGAACAAAGCCTACGAAGTCCAGCATGTCCTGAGTGATCGATCCCGTACCGTTCGGACCCTGACCACCGAAGAAATTGAACGGCACACAGTTCGGCGTGGCTGAGCAAACCGCCGGATCGCCCATTGCTACCTGCAGTCTGGCGGTACTATGCGCTCCGAATTTCTCCTGGAAACCACGGTTGTCTCCGTAGCTCGCAGTCAGGTCCCAGAATAACGATCGGCTGCCTGCTTCGAACTCACCTTCAAGGGTAGTGCTGACAAACCAGGTGTTGACGTCCTGGAAGAAACGACGCCCACCGGATTCCAGTGGCCGGCGAGCAAAGAATTCCAGGCCGCCGTTGGCAACAGAGAGATCCACGCCGAACGGGTTGTAGATATTGCCCCCGGAGATGAAGAAGTCCTCGGTTAAGCGAGTGCCACAGCCAGCGCCCAGGCACAATGGTTCCGGCGCGGCCTTCGTTGCCGACGTTCGATTAGTATAAGCCGCCCGCACGATCAAATTTACACTTTCCGCCAACTCATGAGTAACGGCGGTGTAAATGTTGAGTCGCTCGTTCGGCGTCCTGAGGAAGTTGAATCCGGAACCATTGAAATTGAATCGGTCGGCGGTGCTGAAAGCATGCCAGTTGCCTGAAGCGATGCAGTCAGGAATACTAGGATCACATGTCGGAACGTTAAGCCCGCCGTCATTCAACACGCCGTCGTTCAGCGTAATGTCCAAGAATCCAAAGTTCGGGCCAAGAACGAGCCGTGCCTGTGGCGTGAACGATGAGCATCCGCCACCAGCGCAACTCGTGGCAAATGGAGACGGGAAGGCCGACTGCGCACGGTCGAAGGTTTCAACGCCACCCTCGTCGTAATAAGCGGCACTCAACACGAAATGCGTGGTGTCATTACCGCCGCCAAACAGTGCGGACAGTTCTGCCGATGAGCCATCGCCTTCAGACATATGCTCACCGTATTGAGCATCGAATTTGAATCCTTCGAAGTCGGAGTTGGTGATGACATTGACCACGCCGCCAATCGCGTCAGAACCGTAGATCGCAGATGCACCGTCCTGCAATATTTCAATACGTTTGATCACGTTTGCGGGCAGTGTATTCAGGTCAACCGTAGCGGGCACCCCAGACGCAGATGCGCCGGCAATCCAACGCTTGCCATCAACCAGTATCAACGTGCGCTTGGCCTCGATATTGCGAAGCGAGAGTTGCACGCCACCAGCGCCGATGCCGGCACCGTCCTGCGGGAAACCGGAGTTGCCCGGCACATTGAATGAAGAGTTCACCGCAGACCCGGTGATTGGAAGATTTTGCAGCATGTCACCTAGATTGGTGAACCCCGTTTGGTCGAGTCTTTCGGCTCCGATCTCCATGATCGCAGCCGCCTCGTTGAGCGGGTCTCTGCGGATACGCGAACCAGTGACAACGACCTCTTCCAATGCGTCATCGGCGTCTGCGTCCTGCGCGATGGCTTCCTGGTAAGGCATTGCAAATACAGATAGGACCAGAGCGACGCTGAGTCCTCTGGTTATGGGTACAAGATATTTCATTTTCGCTCCCCCGGTTGGTTAAAAAAACAGGTATGAAACTTGAATCTTGATTGTTGTAAATAAGCCACAAACTGATCGGCCAGGGTTTCGAATTGGTCCTGAAACTGGCTCACCTATGTCACTGACTCCCCTTTTTTCAACAAGTTTCGCCCAGAGGCCTAGGGTCAGTGATTTCGTCGTAGCAGAACAACAATTTGTCTCAAACATACGCCTGATGACTATTCAAAGCAATCTTTACAAAGCGCCCTGATCTCGTCGTCCTTGCCGGTCAGTTGCCAGCGAATGAGCGAGACCGGGATAACACCGACGGCATTAACCTCGTCATAGAAGTCGTACAGGCGGAAATCGGCATCGCCGACCTGCTTCGATCGTTCTGCGAGCAGACGCTCGATCAGATACTTGCCGGTGACATAACTGCTGCCATAACCGGGCTGGCGCAGATAGAGGTGCTGCTCGAAGGCCAGCAGGTCGAGATCCTTGCGCATCCAGCCGCGCGGCGTCCAACTCACATGGAACTCCGCCGCTTCCCGCATCGTGAAATCATT
>JAPUFN010000034.1 GCA_027293665.1 Gammaproteobacteria bacterium
GTTCGCTTAACGACAATGGTGCGATCAGCATCGAAGCGCGGGTAACGCGCGGTCGTGGCTATGAGCCGGTCGACAGTCAGGGCGAGGAGGATGAGGAGACGCGGCCTATCGGCGTGCTGCGCCTGGATGCCACGTACAGCCCGATGCGGCGCGTTGCATACAGTGTCGAAAGTACCAGGGTTGAACAACGCACCGACCTCGACAAGCTGGTTCTGGATCTCGAGACCAATGGCACCATTGATCCGGAAGATGCGATTCGCCGTGCTGCGACGATTCTGCAGCAGCAACTCGCGGTCTTCGTCGACCTCGAAAGCGAAGGCGAAGCGATTGTCGAAGAGAAGGAAGACGAGATCGATCCGATTCTGATTCGGCCGGTAGACGATCTCGAGCTTACCGTTCGCTCGGCTAATTGTCTCAAGGCGGAAAATATCTACTACATCGGCGATCTGATCCAACGTACGGAAGTGGAACTTCTGAAGACGCCGAACCTGGGCAAGAAATCACTGACCGAAATAAAAGACGTGCTGGCTTCGCGGGGATTGTCGCTGGGCATGCGTCTGGAAAACTGGCCACCGGCAAGTTTGAAAGTGGAAGATAAGATCCCGTTGAGCGAGCGGTAAGAGGATAGAGGTAACAAAAAATGCGTCATCGTAAGAGTGGCCGACATCTGAACCGCACCAGTTCTCATCGCCAGGCGATGTTCCGGAACATGGCGGTTTCGCTGATCGAGCACGAAGTCATTAAAACGACTCTGCCCAAGGCAAAGGAGTTACGGCGCGTTGCAGAACCGCTTATCACGCTGGCGAAGAAAGATTCGGTAGCCAATCGGCGGTTGGCCTTCTCGCGTATGCGCGACAAGGCGGCGGTTGGCAAGCTGTTCAGTGAAATCGGTCCCCGTTATCAGGAACGCCCCGGTGGCTACACGCGTATCTTGAAGTGCGGTTACCGTGCTGGTGACGCGGCACCCATGGCATACATCGAGCTGGTGGACCGGCCGCTCCCGGATGAGCTGGACGAAGACGATGCTCTGAGTTCGGATGACTCAGACGATATCGAAGAGGTAAAAGCATAGGGAGTCCCCGCACACGGCGCCGTGTCAGTCGCCTTCGGCCGCTGGGCGGGTCATAATCGCCCAACAATAAAAAGGACCACGGGAGGGGCTGTGGCTGCTGAGCCGGTGAGCCTGCAGATGCGCAGGCGCCTGTTTGTCGTTTCTAACCTGGCGATATTCATGATTGGGCTCGGTTTTGCGGTCCGAGCCAACATTGCCGGCGATCTGCAGGCGAATCTGTTCGATGCACTCGATCTCGCGCGCTCTGCCTCGATGGTTGGGGAGGTCATCGCCGCTACCTTTATCGGCTTTGCACTGACGCTGCTGTTCGGCAGCGCGCTGCTCGATCACGTCGGCATGAAGCGGATGCTGTTGTTCGCTGCCTTCGGTTATCTCCTTGGCAGCGTTCTGGTCGTTGCCGCCTCAACGCTCGGCGCGACTCAGTCGAGCTACTGGCTGGTCTATGCGGGATTGTTGCTGACCGGTCTTGGCTGGGGTGCGGTGGAAGCCGCGACCAATCCGCTCGTGGCGGCGTTGTATCCTGAGGAAAAAACCCATCGCCTGAACATTCTCCACGCCTGGTGGCCCGCGGGTATCGTGGCCGGTGGTCTGATCGGGCTCACGCTGGGTGCGTTCAGTCTGCCCTGGCAGGTCAACATGCTGATCCTCATTGTACCCGCGCTCATCCTGGCGGTGCTTGTGTGGGGTGCTGTGTTTCCTGTCACGGAGCGCGTCGCCGCCGGAATCGAGCATGCAGACATGTATCGGGAACTCATCCGCTCACCCGGTTTCCTGTTGTGGTTTTTCTGCATGATGCTGACCGCGACTTCGGAACTTGCGCCGGGGCAGTGGGTGGACATAGCGCTGTCCAATGTGGTCGGCATGCAGGGCATCATCCTGCTGATCTATGTGAGTGCGCTCATGTTCGTGATGCGCCACTTTGCCGGGCCGATCGCGGTGAAGATATCTCCCGTGGGACTGCTCTGGTTCGGCAGCCTTTTCGCAGCTTTAGGACTCTATGCGCTCGCCGCGGCTGACACGCCGATCCTCGCCTTCGGTGCTGCGACGATCTGGGGTGTGGGCGTCTGCTACATGTATCCGACCATGCTGGCTTCGGTCTCTGAGCGCTATCCGCGGGGTGGTGCGTTCTTCATGGGATTGATGGGATTTGCTGCAGGGCTCGCCATCCAGTTCGTGTTGCCGCAGATGGGTGCGATCTTCGATTCGGCCAAATTGGAGGCAGCCGGCAGTGTCCAGGCACTGACGAATCTCAGCGGAGCCGAACTTGCGGAAGTCATGCGCTTTGCCTCCGTAGAATCGTTCCAGGCAGTGGCTGCAGTCCCGCTGCTGCTACTACCGGTGTTCGGTTTCATCTGGTGGCGTGATCGTCGCAGCGGGGGTTATCGGCCGGTGTCGCTCACTGCGGATGAATCGGTCAGCTGATCCGCACAGTTTCCTCGAGGAGGTGCAACATGGATAGACGGGAAATTCTCAAAGCCGCCGGGGTGTTACTCGGGGTGGCGATCTCGCCCTCGTGCAGCCGGGCGTTGGAATCGGGAGAAGATCTGAACGCGGCGCCGGCCAGTGGCGAATTGTCAGCTGACGCACAGCGAATAATTGAAGTTCTCGCGGATCTCATCATCCCGGAAACAGACACGCCGGGCGCCATCGAGGCTGGGGTGCCTCAGTTCATCCAGCAGATTGTGATGGATTGGTATACGGCAGCCGAGCGTACGATCTTTCTCGATGGCCTGGCGGCCCTGGACGCAACCAGCCGAAGCAACTGGTCGCTATCGTTCGTCGAGCTTGAGCCAGCGCAACAGGCTCAGCTCCTAGCCGCGCTTGAACCTGTGCGGGGGCCGCAAGAGCAAGGCGGCGACGCCTTGACCGCGATCTTCATGCCGGCGGGCGCGGCGGGTGAGATACCGTTTTACTTGAAGCTCAAGGAATTGACGGTACTGGGTTATTACACATCGGAAATTGGCTCGACCCAGGAACTGGTGTATCTACCGGTACCCGGGCGTTATGACGGCGATTTTGAGTTAGCCGAAATCGGCAGGCAATGGACCACCTGAGGTAGCCATGGACAACTATGACTTTGACGCGATCGTGGTCGGCTCCGGCATCAGCGGAGGCTGGGCGGCAAAAGAGCTCTGCGAAAAGGGCCTCAAGACGCTGGTGCTCGAGCGGGGTCGGCCGCTGGAACACGGTGCGGGTTATACCGGCGAGCATCAGCCCACGTGGGAGACCGAGGTCCGCGGGTTGCCCCTGCGTGATCTCTACAACGATGAATACGAGATACAAAGCACCAGTTACGCCTTCAACGAGACTACGCGCCACTTCTGGAACAACGACTCCAACAATCCTTACGACTGGGATCCGCAGCACCCCTGGCACTGGGTGCGGGCGGACGTTGTTGGTGGTCGCTCGCTGTTGTGGGCACGCCAGGTGTACCGTTGGAGTGACCTGGATTTTGCAGCAAACAAACTCGATGGCCACGGTTGCGACTGGCCGATCCGCTATGCAGACATCGCGCCCTGGTACAGCCACGTCGAAAAATTCATCGGCGTGTCGGGCCAGAAACTCGGATTAGCGCAGCTGCCTGACGGTGAGTTTCTCAAGCCCATGGAGTTGAACGTGCTTGAGCGACACGTGGCGGCGCGTATTGCGGAGGAATTTCCGGAACGTGTGATGACAATCGGTCGCGTGGCGATACTCACGGAACCACTGCCGCACTCCGATCGTGGCACCTGCCATTACTGCGGTCCCTGCCATCGTGGCTGTTCCGTGGGTGCCTACTTCTCTTCTCTGAGTTCCACGCTGCCCGCCGCCACGGCTACCGGTAATATGACCTTGAGGGCAAACGCCGTCGTCGAAGGGCTCGACTACGAGGCCGGGCGCATCACCGGCGTGCGCGTTATCGATACCGAGACCAGGGAGCGGCAGACCTACACCTCGAAAGTGGTGTTCCTGTGTGCGTCCACCGTGGGTAGCACGCAGATCCTGCTGAACTCTGCGAGTGATGCATTTCCCAACGGTCTTGCGAATACCAGTGGCGCGCTGGGGCGATATCTGATGGATCATACCTATGCCGTTGGCGCCATGGGCGTGTTCCCGGGTTTCGAGAAATACTACCCGATGGGTGCGCGGCCGAACGGCGCCTATATACCCCGATATCAGAATCTCGAGGGTGGTGATGAGGCGGGATTCTATCGAGGTTACGGTTTTCAAGGTGGTGCTGCGCGCATGAACTGGCAGACGATGGCACGCCTCACTCCTGGCTTTGGCGCCGAGTTTAAGAATTCGTTACGCACGCCGGGCCCCTGGACGATGCGGCTCGGTGGTTTCGGCGAATGCCTGCCCTACGAAGACAACTACCTGGACCTGCATCCGACCAAGAAAGACCGCTTCGGAATTCCCCAGGCGCGCTTTCGCTTCACCTGGCACGACAACGAGATTCGGTTGAGAGACGCATCGAAAGCGGACGCTGCCCGCATGTTGCGGGCAGCCGGCGCGGTGTCGGTCACTGAGTACGATGCCCAGGCACCGGGTGGTGCGGCAATACATGAAATGGGCACCGCGCGAATGGGTCGCGATCCGGCCGATTCGGTGCTCAACGCTTTCAACCAGGCGCACGATGTCGCAAACCTGTTCGTCACTGATGGTTCTGCGATGACGTCTTCTGCATGCGTCAACCCATCGATCACCTACATGGCGCTGACGGCAAGGGCCGTCGACTACGCCACCACACAGATGAGCGAAGGAGCGATCTGAGCGTGAAAAAGTGGCTGTGGACGGCCGGTGTGCTGTTGGTGGTGGCGCTGGTGGCCTATCAGTACCGGCTCTATATTTTTGTTGCGATCAATCAACCGCAGATGTTCACCTCGCCGAGCTTCGACACGCAGCCGCCGGAACTACCTGCCATGAGCGGTGAGCTGAAGATCCTGGCCATCTCCAAGACCAACTCGTACCGCCACGCAGCTATTCCCGATGCAAGCGCGATGCTGCAGGCGATTACCGACGAGCGCGGCTGGAGCATTTTTCAGACGGAAAACGCCGCTGTATTCAATCCGAATGACCTCGGCAAATTCGACCTGGTCGTTCTCAACAACGCGACCGGGCGATTGTTCACCGCCGATCAAGAGGCGGCTTTCGTTGCGTTCGTCGAAAATGGCGGTGGTGTTGTCGGCATACACGCAGCCGGAGACTCCTCTCAGGAGTGGGACTGGTACATATCGGAGTTGATTCGCGCTCGCTTTACGGGCCACCCGATGCAGCAACACCTGCAGCAGGCGACACTGACTGTGGAAGACACGAGCCATCCAGCGACCAGGCACCTGGACGCAACCTGGATCCGAGGCGATGAGTGGTACAACTTCGTCGCGAGTCCACGTGGCCGCGTCAATGTTCTGATCTCGATCGACGAAACCACCTACGACCCGGAGTCGGGTCCGATGGGCGACGATCATCCGATGGTCTGGTGGCATGAAGTCGGCAAGGGCCGCGTATTCTACTCGGCGCTGGGTCACACCACGGAGAGTTACTCGGACGCTGCAATGCGCACGATGATCACTCAGGCAATGGCCTGGGCGGCAAGGCAAGAAAGAGGTGCCATTCGTTAGCCTTTAGCCTTTCCGGTTGCTCGCTCATTAAAAGGCTAAAGGCTAACGAACGGCACTACTTTCTTTTTTTCGCGGTGGACAGCACCTTTTTCAGAAATCGCCCCGTGTGGGAACCGCGTTTCTTGGCGATTTGCTCCGGGGTGCCGACGGCCACCACCTGGCCACCACCCGAGCCGCCTTCGGGACCGAGGTCGATGATCCAGTCGGCGGTTTTGATGACGTCCAGGTTGTGCTCTATCACCACCACCGTGTTGCCGTGATCGCGCAGCCGATGCAGGACTTCCAGCA
>JAPUFN010000340.1 GCA_027293665.1 Gammaproteobacteria bacterium
ACGAACACCTCGCGCACGACCTGTTGAGCCAGGAGAATCTCACGGTGCTGCAGGCCGGTCATGAACACCTGATGGCTATGTTCGATGCACTTGCCGCAGATCAGGCTACTGCGGATGCGAGTGACCTGATCGTCCAGCTCAGTGCTCTGCTCGAAGCGCCAATTGCAGAAGACCAGGACGTTGCAGATTCTCAGGTAGAGGCAGCACAGCCTGAACGTGAAGCATTAGCCGAGACCGATTCGGATAACGTGGTCGCGTTTCCCCAGGACTTCGACGGCGAAGGCCCGGCGGTTGTCGAGCAGGATAAGTCTGCCGTAAGTCCGCCTGAGGAGATTAGCCTGGAAGAAGTTCCAGCTGACCTCATTGGGGAACTCACGCAAGACATCACGGTAGGTAGACAGATTCCTGCGTCCGCCGCACAAGCGATGCGGGAAACCCCGGAACAACCCACTGAGGTTGAGCGGATCCCGGCATTAGCGGAACTTCTGTCGGAAGACTTTGACGAGGAGATCATCGAAATCTTCTTCGAAGAGGCCGATGAGATACTCGAAAGCCTCGAGGAGAACATCCACCAGTGGTCGTCCGAGCCAGCCAACCTGCTGTTTCTGGAACACCTGCTGCGGGGTCTGCACACACTCAAAGGTGGCGCTCGCCTGTCCGGCCTCGTCCGACTTGGGGACGCGACGCATCAATTCGAATCGTTCCTCGTCGAGATTCAGAACCAGGAAAAAGTCGTCGATGATAGTTTCTTCAATGACGTACACGCCCGACTTGATGAGCTGGTCAATGATCTGAGCGTCGTTCGCAAGATCGTCGCCGGAGAGCACGTCGAAGGTGCTGCTGAGATACTCGCAGGTCCTGCGGCGGCCAGACCCGCCAGCGCAGACACCGAAGTCGATCTGCAGCCGCCAGCAGCGCGGCCCGTGGCCAGTCCTCCTGCTGGCAAGGTCGCGGCGAAGAAAAAACCGGTTCCGGCGCAGAAAGACGCGAATAAAACGGCCACGGTGAAACTCGCCGCAGAATCTACCCGGGAAGCTGCGAAGAAGGCCGACCCCCCGGACGTTGTCAGCGCGGAGCAGCGCAGCACCCAGGAAATGGTCCGGGTGGGGTCTGCATTATTAGAGAACCTGGTCAATCTTGCCGGCGAAAGCTCGATCGTGCGCGCTCGGGTTGAACAGGGTATGAACGACTTCACCAGCGCACTTGATGAGATGGAAACGACCATCGGCAGGGTGCGTGAGCAGTTGCGTCGGCTTGAGATCGAAACAGAGGCGCAGATTTTGTTCCGGCAGGACCGCCCGGATGGTCCCACCTACGATCAGTTCGATCCTCTCGAGATGGATCGTTACTCGCAACTACAACAGCTATCGAGGGGCTTATCGGAGAGCGCCTCGGACATGCTGGACCTGAAAGAAACCCTGTTGTTCAAAGCGCGCGAATCAGAAACGCTGCTACTGCAACAGGCGCGCATCAACACCGAACTGCAGGAAGGATTGATGCGCACTCGCATGGTGCCGTTCAGTCGAATGTTACCCCGCCTGCGGCGCATTGTGAGGCAAGTATCAGCTGAGCTGGAAAAAGACGTCGAATTCCATGCCTACAACGCTGAAGGTGAGCTCGATCGAAATCTTTTAGAACGCATGGTTCCCCCGTTGGAGCATATGTTACGAAATGCCGTGGACCACGGTATCGAAAGCAGAGAGATGCGGAAGAACCTCGGCAAACCCCCTGTGGGACGGATTGATTTATTGCTCTCCCGTGAAGGTGGTGATGTCGTCATTGAGATCAGTGACGACGGCGCCGGAATTGATGTCGAGACGGTTCGTGCCAAAGCAGTCGAAAGTGGGCTGATGGCGACCGATGCCGATCTCCGTGACGATGAAATCTGTCAGTTCGTATTGGCGCCAGGCTTCTCCACTGCAAAATCTGTTACCCAGATCTCAGGCCGCGGTGTCGGCATGGACGTCGTGCACAGCGAAGTTAAACAGCTCGGCGGCAGCATTCAAATTGCCTCCATAGCAGGCAAGGGATCGCGCTTCATCGTTCGTGTGCCGTTCACTGTATCCGTCAATCGTGCGTTGATGGTTTCAGTTGGCGACGATCTCTATGCAATTCCTCTCAACACTATCGAAGGTATTGTCCTGTTGAGCCCCAACGAGTTGGAGAAGCTCTATACGCCTGAAGAAAATACCTTTGAATATGCCGGAATTCCTTATCGCGTTCGCTATCTTGGACACTATCTGGGTCGCGAATTCAGAGCGTCCGCGCAACAGAGTTCCGTTCCTGTAGTGCTCGTGCGCGCAGGCGATCAGGCGGTTGCCGTGCATGTCGACGGCGTCCAGGGCAGTCGGGAAATTGTCGTTAAAAGTCTGGGACCGCAGTTTGCCGGTGTCGGTGGCATTTCCGGTGCAACCATTCTCGGTGATGGCAGCGTGGTCGTGATTATCGATCTGATTGCGTTGATTCGCGCACAGAGCGGTGACGGGCTTGCCTCTGGTGCACGACCGCTGGCCAGGGGCGCTAAAACGACCTGTGTCATGGTCGTGGACGATTCAGTAACCGTGCGTAAGGTGACGTCGCGTCTGCTCGAACGCCAGGGTATGGAGGTAATCGTCGCAAAAGATGGCATCGAAGCGATTGCATTACTGCAGGAGCGTCGACCCGATGTGATGCTGCTCGATATTGAGATGCCCCGCATGGATGGCTTCGAAGTGGCGCGGCAGGTCCGTCATGATGATCGGTTGAGTGATCTGCCGATCGTAATGATCAGCTCCAGGACCGG
>JAPUFN010000341.1 GCA_027293665.1 Gammaproteobacteria bacterium
GCAGGCGCAACGCGCATTCGATCTCATGTGCGATCGGGCCAACAACCGCGTCGCTTTCGGCAAAACGCTCGGCGAGCACCAGCAGATTCAGAAGTTCGTGTTCGACAGCGCAGCCGAGATTCAGGCAAGCCGACTGTTGACTCTGCATGCGGCACAGAAAATCGATCAGGGCGGCGAAGCCCGCATCGAGATCGGCCTGGTCAAGGTGTTCGGCGCGAAAATGCTGCACAACGTCATCGACCGGGCGATTCAGGTGCACGGTGCGCTCGGCGTCACGGAAGACACACCACTGGAGCGCATGTACCGGCATGCCCGCTACGCGCGGATCTACGACGGTGCCGACGAGGTGCACGTGCAAACCGTGGGGCGGCGGATTCTGCGCCACTACAGCAACGGCGAGGGTTTCGACTTCGGCACACGTTGAGTCCGCGCTATGAGCCGGTTGCCGCAGCAGTGCCTCGCGTCAATCTTCTGGTGGCTTGCGAGCCTGCCGGTCGCGCTGTCGTTGACCGCAGCCGTCACCGCAGCCGCCGAAGCCGCAGGCTTGCCGGCCCGACCGAACATCCTCGTGCTCATGGCCGAGGATCTCAGTGCCCATGTGGCGGTCTTCGCGGATCCGGTTGCTCGTACGCCGAATCTCGATCGGCTCGCAGCAGACGGCGTGCGTTTCCCCAACACATTCACCACCGCGGGCGTCTGCGCGCCGAGCCGGGCGGCTTTCATAACCGGCGTCCACCAGATCTCGCTGGGTGCCCAACACATGCGAACGTCCACAGCGCCGCGTGGCGGCTATCTGGCAGTGCCTGCACCTGAGATCAAGGCTTTTCCGGAACTGCTGCGCCAGGCGGGTTACTACACCTACACCGATCGCAAGCTCGACTACCAGTTTTCCGGGATTCGGGCCGGTTCCGGTCCATTCACCATCTGGGATGACCAGGGCAGTGACAGCCACTATCGAAATCGTCGCGCGCAACAGCCGTTTTTCGGGCTCATCAATTTTCTCAGCACGCATGAGTCCGCTACTTTCAAAGTCTGGTCCCAGGTCAGAGCCGGCAACTGGCTGGGTATGCTGGTGGCGAGTTCCGCGCTCGCCGCAAGGACCGGGCTGGCCGATCCGATAGCGGCCGAGGACGTCGCAGTGCCACCTTACTATCCCGACAGCCCCGCTGTGCGGGAGGAGATCGCCACGCTGTACAACAACGTCCAGGTCATGGACGCGGAGGTCGGCACGATCCTCGCCGAGCTGACTACCGACGGGCTCCTGGACAACACGATAATCATCTGGACGACGGATCACGGCGACGCGCTGCCCCGGGCCAAACGGGAGCTCTTTGATTCCGGCATCCGGGTGCCAATGATCATTCGCTGGCCGGAGCGACTGCGACCGGCGAGCCTCGATGCCGGAACGCTCGATACCCGTTTGATCAGCTTCATCGATCTCGCGCCGTTTATACTCGAGCTCGCGGCGATCGAACGACCGCAATTTCTCCAGGGCCGCACGCCGTTTGCCGAAATCCCCAGGCAATACATCCACGCTTCACGCGATCGGGTCGATGAGCAGGAAGACCGGGTGCGTGCTGTGCGCGATCGGCAGTTCAAGTACCTGCGCTATTATCGACCGGGCACGCCGGGCGCCTATCGGATCGCGTACCGCGAGGCACAGGCAACCATGCAGGCGCTGTGGCAGGCACAATCATCCGGCCAGATCACCCCCGCACAGGCTGCGTGGTTTGCCCCGCGGCCCGAAGAAGCCCTTTACGACATCACCATCGACCCGCATGAACTCAACAATCTTGCTGGTAATCCTGCATACGCTGCCGACCTCACCCGCTTGCGCAGCGAGCTGGGTGCCTGGCGGCTGCGCGTGGCGGATCTTGGCGAAATTTCTGAAGACGATCTGGCGCAACGTTTCTGGCCGGATGGCCAGCAACCGGTGACAGCGCCACCGATCATCGAGGTCGACCACAACGGCTTGCTGCAACTGCAATCGAGTACACCCGGCGCCTCGCTCGGGTATCGATTCGATGACGAAGACTGGCAGCTCTACCGCGCACCCGTGGCGCTAGCGGCGGGTCGCAGCCTCGTCGCAAAAGCCGTTCGCTACGGCTGGGCGGAAAGCAGTGAAGTGCGCTGGGGCGGTAGATCGGCGAAATAATCCTGCAGTGCAGTGGCCAGATGCTGATAGACCAGCCGCAGCAACATCTGCTGACGCATGTCGGTGCGGGCGACGAGCCAGAGATCGAGGTGCGAACCCTGATCCGCCATGACCCGGACGAGTCCCGGCGTCTCTTCGGCAACGTAGTTGGGCAAGCCGACGATCCCCCAACCCATTTCCGCCGCCCGCCGCTGGGCCTGCATCGAGTCGCTGCAGAAGGCGATCTGTCGTTCGGGAATGGGGTGACCGAGCTCCGCGAGCGCCATGGCGAAAAATTGCCGGGTGACACCGTCGATAAACCAGTGACGGTGCAGGGTGTCCTCGCTGGGCACGCCATGCTCCTCGAGGTAGCTTTCACTCGCCCAGGCCGCCATGGGTAACTTGCCGACGTTGCGGCAGACGAGCTCCGCCTGTACCGGTCGGACATGGCGCACTGCGATATCGGCCTCCCGTTCGAGCAGGTTGAGCTGTTCCGAGGCGATGACGAGTTCGATATGCCGCTGAACGTTGCCGGAAAACTCGCGCAACGGCGCGAGCACCTCGGGCATGATCTCGGCCAGAGGTTCGGCGACAGTGACCCTGACCTTACCCGTGGTGGTGGTTTTGACGAATTCCGAGACCGACTCGAAAGCTACCGCATCCTTTTGCATGCGAGTCGCGACCAGTGACAGCCGCTCGCCGGCATCGTTGATGACGAGACCGCTGGGCCGGCGTTCGAACAGCGATAACTCGAGCTGCGACTCCAACTGCTGAATGTGGCGGGCGACTGTCGGATGCGCCAGCGTCAGACGGCGCGCGGCAGCCGCAAGGCTACCGGTTTCCACCACGGCGACGAACGTCCGTACCAGATTCCAATCCAGGCGTGCACCGGGCTGACTCATCGCTTCCCCGTCAGTTCCCGCGCCCGCGGGCGCGGAGTTCACTCAAGGCTTCCTTCTACGTCCCCGACCGGCGGCGCCAGGCCTGAACATATTTGAGAATCCGTTTCTACGTTACATTAATTCCCACGTCAATCACTTATTGTTACTTTACGTAACACAATCCGCACGCACGATAATCCGCTATCCCACCCCGAGTAAGGAAACCGCCATGAAAAAGTCGACCGCCTTGATTGCCACCGTCGCCGCCGCAGCTGCCGTTTTCACAGCGTCCGCACAGGCTGGAACCAGCAGCGTCAGCGAATTCAGGGGCTATAACAACTGTCTCGAGGCAGCCACCAAGCCCTATGAGGGCGTCGTCGCCGACCGCGCGTACTACTTAAGCCGTGCCGGCAGCGCCCAGACTTACTACATCAACGCCACGGCCTGGGCCAGCGGCGATCGCGTCCACCTGCGCATTACCTGCGATACCAGCAAAAATGGTCGCGAGCTGCTGCGCTCGAGCATCGACAGTGGGCGCTTCAAGTTGGCCAGGCCAACGGTACGAGTCGAGGTCGCCGGGCAGTAAAGGATCCTGGGAAGGCACTGGCAAAGGTCCGCGATCCCGGCGCTGTGATCGCGGACCTCTTGCTGATACGGACTGTTGGCGATTCTCTACCGATGCCGCAGCCTGCCGGGCGCGTGGTCAGTGAATACTTACTACTCCGCTAAAGGCCAATTTCAGGAAGCCCGACCCTCCCGCCAGGCCTGGATGAGTTCGTCGTACGGCACGGTTTCGCCCTGGGGCTTCTCCTCGGCGAGCTTGGCCTTAGGCGCGCCAGGGCGTGCCAACCACTCTGCAGGATCAATGGGTTCATTGAGGAGCGGACCGCAATCACCCTGAATGCCGGCCCGCTGCAACCGCGCGAGCACCCGCTCCGTCTGTTCGGCCAGCGTATCCATTGCCTCCTGGGGCGTCACTTCACCACTGACGGCGTTCGCCACATTAGGCCACCACAGCTGCGCAAGCTTCGGATAATCCGGCACGTTGGTCCCGGTCGGCGTCCACGCGGTGCGCGCCGGGCTGCGATAAAACTCCACCAGACCACCCAGTTGCGGGGCGATGGCGGTCATCTCGGCCGAGCGCAAGTCGGAATCCCGTATCGGCGTTAAACCCACCAGGGTCTTTTTCAGGGAAACGGTTTTGCTTACGACAAACTGTGCATAGAGCCAGGCCGCCTTACGCCGATCCAGCGGGGTGCTTTTGAGAAACGTCCACGAACCGGCATCCTGATAACCGAGCTTCATGCCCGGCGTCCAGTACGGGCCATGGGGCGATGGTGCCATCCGCCACTTCGGCGTGCCGTCGGCATTCACGACGGCAATGCCCGGCTTGATCATGTCCGCGGTAAAGGTGGTGTACCAGAAAATCT
>JAPUFN010000342.1 GCA_027293665.1 Gammaproteobacteria bacterium
GCGATCTGCAACCTGCAGGGACGGGTTGTTGCGCACGGCTGGTGTTATCTCAGCGCAGATGATCAGGTCACGTGGCTCGTCCATCACAGCCTCGAAGAGATACTTCTGCAATTTCTGCGACCCTACCTGGCGTTTTCGAAAACGCAGATGCTGTGTCGAGCCGACGATCATCTCATCCTCGGCTGCGTGGGCGGGGAGCCCTTAGCGACTGAGATTGCCCCTGGTGCGGCCCTCATCGTGATCGATTCGGTGGTCGAACTGGAACGATTGCTGCAGATTCAGCGCATCGTCGACAGGAACTGTTGGGACGCGCACCTGATCGCGCAAGATGTCCCCTGGATCTCCAGCGATTCCAGCGCCCGCTGCCTGCCACAAATGCTCGGTCTTGTCGGGCTGGGCGCAATCGATTTTGAGAAAGGCTGTTATCTGGGTCAGGAAGTCGTTGCGCGGGCTCAGCATCGCGGAAAAGTGAAGCGCAGCTTGCGTGCACTCAGCTGGTCGGGCGATAGCCCTCCCACCGTCGGTGGAGAAATTCTCGCGAGCGGCGGCAAGGCGGCCGGTTTCATCGTCCAGGTCGCAGACCCGCCAGCGAGTTGCCTTGCGGTATTGCGCGATGATGCAGCTGCGCCGCTGACCCAGGCCGACAGCCAACTTCAATTCGCAGAGTGATCCTGTCCGTCGTGAGTCGGGGCAGCAATCAACGATCCCGCAATTGCGGATCGTAGAGCAGTTGGATGCTGGAGAAATCCAGCCCGCCGGCGTCGTGGAATTGCTGGTGCACCCGGTAGAGGTTTTTTGCCAGGGCACCCATGGGGACCGAGCTGAGCGAATCTTCTGCCGTCGTCATCGCCAACCCGAGGTCTTTTGTCATCAGGTCCACCAGAAACCCGCCCTCGTAGCCGCGCGACGCCGGTACGCCTTCCATCACACCCGGGTACGGATTGTAGACATTCAATGCCCAGTTACCCCCGGAGGACTGCTGCATGATGTCCGAGAGCACCACGGGATCCAGACCGTTCTTCACCCCCAGCGCAAGCGCTTCGGCAGTACCCGTCATCTGTATCGCGAGCAGCATGTTGTTACAGATTTTGGCGATCTGCCCCGCGCCGTTCTCCCCGGCATGAAAAATGGTGCCGCCCATCACCTGCAACACAGGCCGGGCGCGCTCGAGCGCAGGTGCGCCACCACCAACAATGAACGTCAACGTCCCGGCTTCAGCGCCAGCCGTACCCCCCGAGACAGGCGCATCAAGCATCGCCAGACCTTTGTCCGCTGCCGCCTGGCTGACCTGTCGCGCCGTTGCCGGATCGATGGTGCTGCAATCAATCAACAGAGTATCCGCGCCGCAAGCGGCCAACACGCCATCGTCCGCCAGGTAGAGACTCGCCACGTGCTTACCAGCCGGCAGCATGCTGACGAAGACGTCAACATCGCGTGCAGCAGCGGCGCCGGATTCTTGCGCGTCCGCACCTGTAATTGATTCATTGAGCTCTGCGACGAGATCGAACACCTTTAAGCGATGACCCGCAGCCACGAGATTGCGTGCCATGTGGCCGCCCATGTTTCCCAGGCCGACGAATCCGATACTAGTCATATGCAATTCCTTTGGGATCATGGGTCGCGTCAAATTCAGGACGCAAGCAAATCGTGTAACGGGTTTACCGGCCAGGGTTCAATGAAGTGGCTGATGACATAATCATGCGGCAAAGACTCCAGATCCCCGAACTGCCAGACGGGGGTGTTATCTTTTTCGATGAGCAGTGCACGCACCCCTTCCCTAAAATCGTGATTATCCGCGCAGTGAGTGGCCACGGTCATCTCCAGACGAAAACATTCCTCCAGGCTCAGGTCGGCTGAACGAAGGAGTTGCTCGTGCACAATGCCTACCGAACTCGGACAACCGCCCTCCATCCCTGCAAGCCCTTTGTCGATCCAGGCTGACTGCCCCTGCAACGCCCGAATCTGTGCCACGACGGCCGCTAATTCAGGTTGTAGTGCCAACGTTTTCGGTACGTGATGAATGTTGCCATCAGGCAACTCGTCCGCTGCGATTCCGGCTAGAAACTGCGTAATGAGATGTGCGTCTGCGTCCGCTGCGCCCTGCCAGGCAAGCTCGACTAAACGTTCAGGCAGTTGCGCGATGGCAGTGGCAGTTACCGCGTGGGTAGCCAGACCGAGCGCCATGGCATCTGCCGCATTTACGGCGCTACCGGTCATGCCGAGAAACAGGGCAATATGCTCGGGCAAATTTCGCAACAACCAGGTAGCACCGGCATCCGGGAAAAGTCCGATGGTGACTTCCGGCATCGCCACCCGAGTCCGTTCGGTGACCAGCCGGATGTTCGAGGCGCCGAACAAGCCAAGGCCGCCACCCATTACAATACCGTGACCCAGCGCAATCACCGGTTTGGCGTAGGTGTGAATCAGGTAGTCCAGTCTGTATTCACGCTCAAAGAAATCATACGGATAGTCATCGACGCGTTCGCCACGATTATGATTCTCCACCATCGAGTGGTAGAGCGCCTGGACATCACCGCCGGCACTGAAGGCACGATCCCCAGCAGCGCTGAGGACAACGGCAACAACACGCTCATCAGCTTGCCAGGCTCGCAGTGCAGGCTCGAGAATTTCAATCATGTCCAGGCTCAACGAATTGAGCGTTGACTCGGCATTGAGGTGTGCCTGTGCCAGACACAAGTCAGCGGCCAGGTCATGCTCAAACAACTGAACACAGGCTGAGTCGCTATTGATCGACCGCACGAAGGTTCAACCGTTTGTCCATTCGGGAGCGCGTTTTTCGAAAAATGCAGTTACGCCCTCCTTCTGGTCCTGCGAATCGAACAATTTTACGAACGCTTCGCGCTCCGTCGTATACGCCGCCTGAATGTTGCCGGATCGAGCCTGTTGGATTAGATTCTTACACGCTGCCACTGCCAGTGGGCTTTGCTTGCTAACAGTTTGCGCAAGCGCAAGCGCGCGCCCGAGTGCCTGACCAGTATCCACAACTTCCTCAACCAGGCCGATTCGTTCGGCTGTCTGTGCGTCGAGGCGCTCGCCGCACAAAATCATTCTTTTAGCCCAGCCCTCTCCAACCAGCCAGGCCAGGTTCTGCGTGCCACCACCGCAAGGGAGCAATCCAACTGTCGCCTCAGGCAGCGCAAGTTGCGCATGCGCATCAGCGATCCGTATGTCACAAGCCAACGCACATTCCAAACCGCCGCCCATCGCAAACCCGTTGATCGCCGCGATGGTCACTCCGCGATATGCCGCCAGTGTTTCAAAGGCGTTGCCGAAATTTTCCGCCATCACCGCGGCAACGTTTTTGTCCCCATCGGCAAAGAGCTTCAGGTCGGCGCCTGCCGAAAAGAATTTTTCACCGCTACCGGTGATCACAATCGAATAAACATCCCGCGCCGAATTGCACTGAGCGACAACGTCCACAAGGCCCGTCAGGCTTGCCTGGTCCCAGGTGTTCGCAGGTGGGTTTACGATGGTCACCAGTACGGTGTTTTCACGCTGTTCAAGCTTAAGTTTCTCAGTGGGTGATTGAATCATCCGCTATCCCCTCCTGGGCTGAGTAGAAGTATTTCAACACACGCTAAACCAATCTACGGGCTTTTGCCCGTGAGCCGCGAGATAGGAATTAGCTTCGGCGAAGTGACCGCAGCCGAAAAAACCGCGATGTGCCGACAGCGGAGATGGATGCGGCGCACTCAATACACAGTGCCTGCGACGATCCACGATCTGGCCCTTTTTCTGCGCATAGCTCCCCCACAGTAAAAAAACCACATGCTCGCGCTGCTCATTGAGCACACCAA
>JAPUFN010000343.1 GCA_027293665.1 Gammaproteobacteria bacterium
CCACGCTGCTGGCCGCAAACCTGCTGCTGGCGAATCTCTGGCTGGCCCCGTTGAGTAATTTGCGTATCGACATGACCGAGGGACGGTTGTATTCGATATCAGATGCGACGCGGGGATACATCGCCCAGCTGGAAGAACCGATGCTCATTCGTGGCTACTTCAGCCGGAAAACCCACCCACTGCTGGCACCTCTCGTGCCACAGGTCCGCGATCTCCTCAATGAATTTGCCGTGGCCGGCGGTGACCGTCTGCGCGTTGAGATCGTCGATCCGGCCGAGGACCCTGCGATCGAAGACGAAGCAAATATGAAGTACGGCATCCGGCCTGTGCCCTTTCAGATAGCTGACCGTTATCAGGCGAGCCTCGTCAATTCCTATTTCGACGTATTGATCAGCTACGGAGACGAATACGAAGTACTCAGCTTCCGCGACCTCATCGAGGTCAAAGTGGTTGGTGAGGCGGAGCTGGACGTGCAACTGAGAAACCCCGAGTTCGACCTGACGCGGGCGATCAAGAAGGTGCTCTACAGCTTCCAGGGCGGCGGCGATATTTTCGACAGCATCAAACAGCCGGTTCGTTTCGTCGGCTACGTGTCCGCCGATGACAGGCTGCCGGAGGCGTTGCTGAGTTATCGCAGCGTTCTGACCGAAGCGCTCGAGGCGCTTGTCACAAAATCTGCGGGCACGTTTTCCGCAGAGCTGCTGGATCCGGATGCGGGAGATGGGGCGCTTGCGCTGGAAATCGCCCAGGACTATGGACTGCAGCCCATGGCGGCGGGGCTGTTCGATCTGAATACTTTCTACTTCTATCTCACGCTGACGGACGGCGCAACGGTCGTCCAGATTCCCCTGCCCACCGCTCTCTCGGTCGAGGCCACCACCCGTGGTATACGGGAGGGTTTGAAGCGGTACGCATCGGGATTGCTGAAGAGCGTTGCACTGATGGTGCCCGAAACGCCGCCGCCACAGTATGGCGGGCAGGGCGCTGGTGGTAATCAGTTTCGCCAACTGCAGGATTTTCTGCAGGCCGATTTCAATCTGACCACCACGCGCCTGGCAGAAGGCCGCGTGCCGGAGACGGCGGATCTGTTGATGGTGATAGACCCTGAGCGTCTCAGCGAGACACAGGTGTTCGCCATCGATCAGTTCCTGATGCAGGGCGGCACGGTCGTGATCGCGAGCTCTCCGTATTCGGCAAGCCTGACGCAACAGGCGCTGGTGGCCGCGCCGCAGACCAGTGGCCTGGAAGACTGGCTGGCACATCATGGTATCGCCATGAGCCAGTCGTTCGTCATGGACCCACAGAACGCGGCATTCCCGGCACCGGTGACCCGGCAGGTCGGTGGCTTCAGCTTCCAGGAACTGGTGATGCTCGACTATCCGTATTTCATCGACGTGCGGCCCGACGGCATGGATCAGGACATCTCGCTCACGGCCGGGCTGCCGCAGATCACGATGGCCTGGTCTTCGCCCATCATCGTGGCCGAGGAGGCGAACGCTAACCGGCAGGTGACGACGCTGCTGAGCAGCACGTCGGGCAGTTGGTTATCCAGCGACACGGACATCATGCCGCGAATAGATGATCAGGGTTTGAGCGGGTTCGCCGCCTCCGGTGAGCTTGCGTCGGAGAAACTCGCGGTTCTCATCGAGGGCCGGTTCGAATCGTTCTTTGCCGGCCAGCGTTCGCCACTTCTCGATCAGCCGCAGACGCCGGATGAAGACACGTCAGTCGTGGAAGAATCACAGTCCGATACGCTGGGTGTCGTCAGTGGCGTTATCGAACGTTCGCCCGAGAGCGCGCGGCTCATTGTGTTTTCTTCCAACAACTTCCTCGCCGATCAGATCCTGCGGATGGTGGGATCGGCGGAAGGCATCATCTACACCAACTCCGTGCAGATGATGGCCAATGTCGTTGATTGGACATTGGAAGATCGCAGTCTCCTGGGTATCCGTGCTCGAGGTCATTTCAATCGCACGTTGCCACCGCTGCAATTCGAACTGTTCGGATCGAATCTATCAAACGCCGCAAGTCAGGCGGTGGTGGAGTATCTGAATTACGTGTTCGCGGTGATGGGTATATTTATAGTTTTCCTGATTCATCGCAGTCGGATGACACGTCTGCGCACGCGATACTCAGCCTGGTTGGCGGGAGGTGAGGCATGATGGCTCGACTGCCTCTTCTTGCTGGAATCCTTATCGCACAACTCCTGCTCATCAGCGCCGTCCAGTTACTGGGTGGCGATGACGCCGAGGCTGAACCCTTTCTCAGCTTCGAAGTGGAACAGATCACGGAGTTCACAATTGCCGATAGCGCAGAACAGACCGTCGAACTGCGGCGCAATGCTGAGGGCTGGCACTTCGCGGGATCCGCTGACGTGCCGGCCGACGCTGACAAGATCGTCGAAGTGCTCGAAAAGCTCAGTAACCTGGGTTCGCCGTGGCCGGTCGCCACGAGTGCAGCCAGTCAGACGCGATTCGAAGTGACTGCGGACAACTACCAGAGGAATATCCGACTGGCGACGGCAGAGGAGCTGCTTGCGGATTTTTATCTCGGCACGTCGCCTGGCTATCGGCGGGTACATGCCCGCAATGTTGCTGATGACGACGTTTACAGTGTTGATTTCGCCAACTTCGAAGTTCCTGCACTGGTCGATAACTGGCTCGACAAGTCACTCCTGCAGACGCAGGACATCACGGCGATCACGTTGACGGACGGTTGGTCGTTGACGCGCGATGGTGCCGGCTGGTTACTCAATGGTGAACCGGCTGATGCGGAGAATGCACAGCGTATGGTCGATCGAATTGCCCAGCTGCGGGTGTTGGGTCGTCATGATTCAGCGATTGATACCGCCATACCGACCCGCGCACTGCGTATTGTCGACGCGCTGGGCGACTACATCCTGACGATCCGTCAGCTGGCCACCGATGGCGACTATGCCGTGGCCTCCGAGCGGATATCGGGTACTTACACGCTTGCGAGTTATATCGCCGAGCAGATTCTGGTTGACGCCACTGAACTGGAGGCTGTCGAGACGGCCACTGCCGGTGGTGGGGTGGACTAGCAGCGGCGGGTTTGCGTAGCCGGCTGTCGGCTGTGGAAAAGTCAGCAGGCGATATCGGAGCAACACACCTGATTGCGACCGGCGTGCTTGGCTTTGTAGAGTGCTTCGTCCGCATGATTGAGAACGTTTTCCACATCTTCGCTGCGCACGCTCACGGTCGCAACGCCGATGCTGGCAGTGACCTTCGGCCGCGATTTACCAATCACCGGCAGCGAGACTGATTCGATTGCCTCGAGCAATCGCTGGGCAATCTGAACTGCACCGGTGCTGTCGGTTTCCGGCAGAAGCAGGGCAAATTCCTCACCGCCGATGCGTGCGGCAACATCGGTAATCCGCTTGATTTCCATGGACGCATCGGCAACGGCTCTGAGTACCTGATCGCCCATATCGTGGCCATAGGTGTCGTTGATCTTCTTGAAGAAATCCATGTCGAACAGGAGCAATGACAGGTTGCTGCCGTGGCGCCGAACCCGTTCTGTTTCTTCCTGCAGGCGTTGCATGAAAAAGCGCCGGTTGTGAATGCCGGTCAGAGAGTCCGTATGGGCGAGGCGAATCAGTTCTTCTTTGGCTTCGCGCAGGTCCTGCTCGATTTTGCGTCGCTGGGTGACCTCGCGGAAAACTAAAACGACATCTGAGTTTGGATCGGTGGCGTCCACCGCGGACGCCGTAGCATCGTAGGCGCGCTTGCCAACCCGGATGTCGATATTCTCCATCCGGTTGGACAGCAGGTCATCCAGGGGCACCGTGGTGATGTATTTCGTGATGGGTCTGTTGCTCAGTCGATCACGCGTGGTGCCGAGCAGGGCCAGGGCGGACGGGTTGATGTCTATGACCATTCCCTCGGTGTTGATTACGATCACGCCGTCGGTGAGTTGTTCGAAAACCCGGTCACGGACCACGGGCACTGAGTCGAGCACGCCGTAGCGCAACACGCCGCCGTCGAGAATCATTGCGGATGCAGCGAATCCGAGCGTGGTGATATCGAACCAGGGCGATGGGTTCCAATCCGAGAGGTAAAAAAGATTTGCCAGACACACCACCAGCGGGGCGAGTATGACAGCGAGTACCGGCTTGATCTGCCCGGTGCTCTGACCGATTGCCCAGGCAAGAATGGTCGTTGCCACAGCCAGCAGCGAGTAAGAGTAGATCGCGTGAAAAACAAACCAGGGACCATGATCGATCACCATGCCGGTGTAGCCGTCGGTTTGAGTCAGGAAGACGTCACTCCAGACGAGTTGATGCCACTCGTTGGTCATCACCAGCAGGATCGTGATGGTCGGCACGATGCAGAGCAGATTCAGTGAGGTGGTGGACAGCCGCATCTGCCGGCGAGTGTAGCTGATG
>JAPUFN010000344.1 GCA_027293665.1 Gammaproteobacteria bacterium
AAAGCGCGGCGCGATCTCCAGCGCGTAAAGCAGTTCGCGACGGGCTTCTTCGATTCGATTCAGTTCATGCAGTGAGTTGGCAACGTGGAAGTGGGCGCTGGCTGCGTCATGCGGCAGCAGCGCAAGCACCGCCCGATACTCACTCAATGCTGTGCTGTGCTGATGCGTCGCCGACAACCAGTTGCCGAGCGTGGCGTGGTGTTCGGCCACTAACGGTGCCGCACGAACCAGCACGCTTTGCACGGCAATTGCCGCATCCGGCTGTCCCGCGGCCTGGTACGCGAGCGCCAGTTTGTGCAACGCTGCGGGATGACGTCCGCCGCGCTGCCAATAGTCAGCGAGCGCTTCGCGCGACAGATCCGGATTCCCGGAACCGGCCGCCGCCCGTGCCAGGAGCAGATAGGGGCTTGTCGGACCAATGTATGCCGGATAGATATCGCGAGCTTGTTGTGCAGCAGCCTGCGCATCGGACCAGCGCTCGTCAGCGATTGCGCTGGATGCCTCGCCAGTCAATTCTTTGAACTCAGCGAGATGCGCCACGACCTGGCCGAAACGTTCGTCCATATAGTCGGCGAACTGATCGTCGAGCTGAGTCGGACTGATGGACAGCGCAAGCTCGATGGCGCCTTCGGTAGTCGCACCCGCACGGTACGCAGCGAGAATGTCCTGCAGGCCGGTGTCATAATTGTCCGCAATAAACGTACAAAGCAGCCCCGCCTGCAGATACGAAACGCCGATCTGATCGGCATAACTGGGCCGGATGAATCCCTCATCAAGGTCTGCCACGGGCAGCAAGCGGCCTGCCTGAAGCGCATCGAGAAAATGCGGCGCGACCGATTCGCTGGGACTGGGGCCATAACGCCATTCCTCGAACACACTCACACCCTCGGAAAACCAGCGGGAGACGAGATTGTTGGTCGCGTTGAGCGTGATCACATGCGCAAGCTCATGCCAAACGGCGCTGGTCCAGTCGAACTCCTCCGCACTTTTCGCGGAAGGTCCATCCATCACCACCACATCACCAAAAGTCGCACCCAGGATGCCGAGTCCCGGCAGGCCAGCAGTGCGCACGGCAAAGTCATCATGATGCTGATACAGCTCGATCACCACAGGCCGCTCAACGTCGTATCCGTAGCGGGCTGCCATTTCATTTTCGGTCTTATTGACAAGTTCACGAACGTAAGGTGCGAGCAAGCTGGACTCGCTCTTATGGACCCGCAATATCAAATTCTCCGAAGTAAGCGTGTCAAAATTCGACAAGCTGTCGAGCAGCCGCAAAGTATTCACCACTTCTGCATTAAAGGGATCACCAGCGTAGGCGCGCTCGAGATGTTCGCGCGCCTCGACAAAGCGATTCAGCCGCCGGAGGTTGATGCCAAGATCCGAGTGCGCGCTCCAATGAGCAGGATCGGTCTGGGTCGCCTGCTCGAGCAGCGCGACCGCCTCGACATAGCGGCGGGTGATCACATAGAAATAGGCAGGTACCGCATAGATGTCCGCGAATCGGGGATTCAATTCCAGTGCCCGGGCGGTCCAGGGACTCGGTAGCTCGCCCTCGACATGATCTACTGCCGCCAGCAGCGCGTACGCGTCCAGCCGCGGGCGCGGCGCATTTTGTACTTCGAGCAGATCCAGCAGCACGCGGCGGGCAGCGGCGCTGTCTCCCACTTCCAGATACAACCGGGCGAGCAGCACATTTGCGCGCGCATTCTCAGGCTCGCGACTCAACACGTCGCCGAGGATGCCTTGCACCGGTCCTTCGAACCGACTGGCTTGCAGTTCAGCCATCCCCAACAGCGCGGCCGTGTTTTGCGGCTCGATTTTCAGCGCTTCGGCAAATAGTGCCTGGGCATCTGCCGCCTGATGTGCGGCGAGAAAGAGCAGTCCTCGACGCGCGCGCACGGCAGCATTATCCGGCTGGCTCTGCGCAGCGCGGCGCAACGCACGGTTGGCGCCCGCCATATTACCGAGACGCCACAGGGCTTCACCGCGCACCGCATCGTCGCCTTCGCTGCCGAGCAGATCGAGATAACAGGCTCGGGCATTCGGCTCCCCGACGTCGTACATGGCATGGCAGCGAGCGAGCAAAGTGCCATGTGCGCGATCGTCATCTTCTGCCACCTGCGCAGCCGCAGACGTGGCAGGCGTGGCAAACAGCGGGAGCAATGCCAGGAGCGTTGCCGACGTTATTGAAAAGCAGCAGAGTCGGTGGAAGGGCGCCGGGTACCTCACGGCGTTGCCGTCCCGGGATCTGCCGCCATTGGACTTGCCAGTTGGTTTTCGACCGCTGCGAGATCCAGCAGAAGACGCTGCAACTCTGCAAAGTAGTCGCCGGTGGAATAATTCGCCTTTGCCGCTCTGAGAATCGCGATATCCACTTCGATGGCCTCGCGGCGGTCATAGAGGTAGGCAAGCGCAGGATCAAAACTCTCGGTGGCCAGACGTGCAAGCACCATCATCGGCTCCGGGCCTGACGAGCGCGGGTGTTCGGTGGCCATCTCGTTGTTGGCTGCGTAAAACTGCTCGACTCCGTCGGCCGCATAGCGGAACGCCTCCTGCGCGGTGATCGTTCGATCCTTGTTAATGTCCGCCGCGTCGTCCGCCAGCGCTGCGCTGAAGAAACGGCCGAACACCGTGGCATTGCGTTCCTCACCACTTTTAGTTGCCGTGATCACCGTTCGGCCATCACGCTCGAGAGGTTCCAGCACCGCGCCGCTCGAGCTGCCGGTCACCACGATCAGCTGATGCCTGGCGCGCGCAGGTTCAAGCCAGAGTGCCAGTTCCTGTGCGCTGAAATCCGGTCCCGGAACGTTGAAACGAAAACGTTCTCCGTCATAGGTGCCGTGACCGACGAACAGCAACACCAGAGTGTCGTCGGCGCGCGCGCGCTGAAAAATTTCGTCGAGGGCCATTTGCACCGCTGCGCGATCCGCCGTTTCTCCCAGGAGCAAGGTCACATCATCAGTGACTTCGCGCAGCTGATCGGCCGCCGCAGTGGCGTGTCGCTGGAACTGCAGCTCGTAGTCCTCCTCGCCGCCGAGCCCGGCCACGACTAGTGCTCTCATGCTGGCACTGTGTGCCTGCGCCGAAACAAGTAGACAACCCATCAGCAACACGATGCGAAATTTCCTGTTGTGAAACCGGGCAGGCATCAGATGCTCCCCCAGTAACGGCGCAAGCTCCACTCAGCAAGCTTCATGAGTACCAGCAACGCAAAGAAGATCGGCGCCTGCCACAACGGCAGAAATTCCACGCTACGGATCCCGGTTCCAGAAAATGTCAGCGCGGTGGCGATCTCCGCCACATCTTCGGGTGCCCAATAGCGACCGCCAGTCGCGTCCGCCAATCGCCGCAGCAGCGACTCGTTCTGCACAGGCCGGAAATATTCGCGGTTCTCAACGCCGCTGCGGACGAAGCGCGTCATCGTCTGCGTTCCGCTTTCGTCTTTCAGTTCCACATCCACCCGGTAGACGCCGGGTGCTCCGAAAACATGGCGCGCCGCCAGCACGCCGGGGACAGCGCCGGGCGCGAGATTCAAACGCGTTTGTGAACGATCGGCGTGGCTGATGAGCGCACTGGCGCTGACATTCCTCGCAGGTTCAAAGGTTTCATCGCGCACCCAGGCGCGCACCACCAGGTTATCGCCATCGATGACGAGGTCCACATTCCTCGGCCGCTGTGCGGTTTCTGCGAGCTGTCGCAACAACTGGCGCCAGAAGATCGCATGTCGCGGGTCATCCGGTGGCGTGCGCATCTGCCAGCGCCAGGTGGTGGCGGTGGCAAGCACGGCCGTAGTACCGAGGCCGTATGGCTGAGTCACCAGCAACGGGCTCACGGTTTCGCCCTGCACCAGTTCCAGCAGTGTTGTGGCTGCGGGTTTGAGTTCGCCCAGTCTCTGATAATCACCCAGCGCGGGTAGCGTCTCCCAGGCAGCAACACCTTCACCATCGGCAAGGCGGGTGAGCGGCGAGGTGAGGCCCTCGCGTGTCGGTCGGACACTGCCCTGCACAGGACCATAAGTTGGCCCTGACTGCCGATTCAGGACAACCGGCAAAGCCGCCGCCAGCGGCTGGACGTCCCAACCCCCATCAGCGAGCGCCTCTCGCCCGGCAAGTGCCAGCAGGCTGCCGCCACGTTCGGCCACAAATGATTCAAGCCACGCATGTTGCTGTGACGTCAATGACGTTGCCGCAAGACTGCCGAGCACGATCACGTCGTAGCTGTAGAGGCTTGCCAGATCCTGCGGGAAGCCATCGGCGAGCTCTTCTTCGCGGCTCACGCCCTGCCGATAGGTTTTACGATCCGTGGTGCGTAGCCAGCTGACAAGCTCCAGCACGTCGTCACCCGCCACCGCACGACGCAGGAATTTGTACTCCCAACGCGGTTCACCCTCCAGATACAGGATCCGGCGGTGGCGCTCGTTGACGGTCAGCAGGCGCTGAATCCGGTTGTTCAACGCAAGCTGGTCCCCGGCGGGCGGTTCGACTTCAAAGCTCAGTTCGCGGATTCCGGCGCTGCCGCTGTCGAACTCAATCCGGGTCCGGACGGTAGGCGAATCAACCGGCAACTGCACGGTGCGCTGCGCAAGCAGCGTGCCGCCATCGCGAACGCGGACGATCGCTTCACCCGCGCTCGCATGCTCGATAATGACGCTTGCACTCACCCGGCTGCCTGGTGGCGCATCCGCGGCAAGCCGCACATCGGCAAGCTGGACTTCCCCCGGCAGCGAGACTGGTCCAAAACCGATCGTGTGCACGGGTACACCGTGGGTTGTCAGGTCTGCAGTGTCGAGCGTCGAATCGACATCGTTGTCGGCACCATCGCTCAGGACGACAACTGCAGCCAGCGGCATACCGCGAAAGCTCGACAGCACCGCGTTGGTCGATGCCAGAAGATTGGTGCCAGCGCCCGAAGCCGCCACACCGGCCAGTGATTCCAGGCGCACCGCTGAGCTATCGAATGTGAAGACCACAATCTCGGCAAGATCCGCGAGCGCAGGGATGAGCTGCCGCGTTACGAGATCAACCGCAGCATCCAGCCGGGTTTGATCACCGGCGGCGGGATCATTCTGAAAATCCATGCTGCCCGACGTATCGACGAGTACGGCGACGCTGTTGGCACCGGGTTGTAGCGTTGTCGTTTGCAGCGCTGGCCCTGCAAGGAGGCCAATGACCCCGAGTGCGACCCCGCACTGCAGACCTGCGATGATGCTTCGTTGCCAGCCGGCAAGTCGTTTGATGCGCTCGCCGACGACTACGCTTGCGATGATCACGGCGCACACAAGAACGGCGCCGATAATCCACCACAGAGGGTCGATTACGTTACTGAAGACCAGTACTGCGCTTGCAAAAGCAGCCACGGGATAGCCGAACAGCGATTCAAACCACATCGACTACAACCCGCTCAGTGAGTGAGCACGTAGGTGAGCACGTTCACGCCGAGCCGGTAGGATTGGGTGGTGAATCGCTCGAAGTACCATTGGCCGTACGCCTCACGCTCCCAGCCGTCCGCCACATCAGTATTGTGAGTGCCAATCACCATAAGGTGGCCAGCCTCATCGAAGTAGCCGCGCATGCTCGCATGTTCTAAAGAGCCAGCTGGATAGCGGTGCACCCAGGCCGGTTCTGCCGTGGTGGGACCACGGCCGGCAAAGCTGCGCGCCGGTATTTGCGGCATCTCTTCGAGTTCAAAAACCGTGTGGAAGATCG
>JAPUFN010000345.1 GCA_027293665.1 Gammaproteobacteria bacterium
ACGGCTCGGCATCACCTGGGCGCTGGTGTTGGGCGTCATTGGCGGCCTTTTTCCCGCGGTGCGGGCGGCACGACTGCCGATTACTACGGCGCTGCGGGGTGAATGACTGCGGACGATAGTAGAAAAAAGCAGACTGAAAATTCAACTTACAGCAGCCAGGCGCTGATCAACTTTTGCAGTTGTTCGACATCGGTATAAAGGTGGTCGCTGCCGGGAACCTCGGCCACTTCAGCTACATCCGCATACCTTGCGTTGAGAGCGTCAAATCCGGGAAGCGCGAGGAGTTTCATGGATTGGGTCCTCTTCATTCATGCATTCCATTCATGCATACAACGTCGAAGGCGTCCATTGTGCGTCGAATGCCTGTGTGTTTTCCCAGATTCGTCGGCCGGTTCGATCGTCGATTGAATATTCTGCAACCTTCTTGATCCGTTGCCTGCCGGCGTCTATATCGAGTTCATATGCCGCGATCCAGCCTTCGTCGAAATCGATGATCGAGACTCCGGGAAACTCGCCTCGCAGTGTGCCGGCATTGATGAGCAACAGGTCAGTGAAATCGATCAGGACTCGATAATGCAGATGGCCGTTCACGAGATACTTGAATTCTCCGCTGTCGATAATCTTATCGAGTTCTGCACTGCGTTCGGCCTGAGTTTTCACGGTTCCCGGCCAGACTTTTCCGAGATCGTTGTCACCTACGCCATGACATAGCAGGAGGGGGCCCGAGACGGTCTGAAGCTCTCTGGTTTTAGGCAGCTCCATCAGGTATTCCTGTGTCGCAGGCAGAAGATCGCCAAGCTGGTGCGCATCGACAAGATGTCGCACGCGATCCTGCAACAACCAACGATCGTGATTTCCGGCGACGGTGGCCACGGCAGCCTGTTTGAGCAAATCGCAGCATCGGTTCATGCAACCTTTGCCATCGGCGATGTCGCCGGTGCAGACACTGGCATCGAGTCGTTGCCCGGCAAGCCAGTCGAGAACGGCGTCCAGCCGATCGCACTCGGCGTGGATATCGCCGATCACGCCGAGTCTGTGAATGGGTTGGGTGTCGGACATCGAATGTGGCCGCAACAGCTGCGCTAAACAGGCAGACCCGCGCGCAGAACGGGAACCCATTCCTGGTTGGCGGGCTTGCGGCCGTAGACGGTCTCGCTGTTGTCGATCGTCGAGGCGTGAGCGTAGTGATAGACCATCGCGGCGCGCAGGTCGTCGGATTCATTGTCGGTGGATTTGTGCATCAGATGACTGTGAAAAATCAGTAAATCTCCCGGCTGCATCAAAACGGCGACAGCATCATTCATGTCATGGTCGATGATTTCAAAGTACCCGTAATTCGCGTGCTCGCGGGTGTCTTTTACCGCAGCATGTATCCCTTCGTTGTGCGATCCGGGTAGCACCCACAAAGCACCGTTGTCGAGGCGAGCTTCCGTAATTGCAAGCCAGATGCCCACCTGGTGAGGTCCATCAAAGGGGAAGTAGAACGCATCCTGGTGCCAGGGCTGACCCAGTGCGCCGGGTTGTTTGAAGATAAACTGCGAAAGAAAGCAATCCAGATCCTCCCCGATGAGATCGGCGACACTCTGTGTAACTCCCGGGTCGCTGGCAAACTGCTCAAAAACAGGTTCGTGTTTATGGATGCGGAAGATCTTTGAAGTTTTCCTTGCCAGTGGCAGGTCTGGATCGGCGAGTGCTGTTTCCGGCTGAATCAATGCATCGAAGATGTCATCGCCCGCTTCCTGCCGCCGGGTGATGTCGATGGCATGTTCCAGCATCTCCTCAACCAACTCGGGCGATGCGAAGCCGGGCAATATCACGAAACCATCCTTTGCAAAGGCTTTTCTTTGATCTTGCGATAACTTCATCACGAAAATTCTCAGCAGGATTGGCGATCATAGCACCTCCTGATCCAGGCTAAGGCGCAGCGAAGAAACCCGGCGCCGGTTCACCGTCCACGAGGCGAGCGGAGCAGAAATGCGATGAATTGACGGAGCTTGCGATTGCGCAGGGCTCCACGGTGACGGCAGGATCTAAATCCACTATCTACTATCTACTCTCTACTATCTACTATCGGTTGATCGGTAAAGGCCCGTTCGGCGAGTTTCGTATTGCCGAGACGATTGCCGATCGCTCGCTGGTGGAAGCGTTGCGGCGCCAGGTGATGGCCGCCGCGGGGTTGAGCGGCTTGGAGAGTCAGTAGACGTTCGCTTCGAGTCCGGCTGCAAGCGCAAGGCCAAGATCGTGTGCGCCTGCCAGATTCGCTTGTGTGACCGTGCCTTGAGCAATTACCGGTTCCTGCACTTCTTTAAACGGGTAGCCGTTGGCGATGCGCCGGATGGCTCGCAACGCACCACTGCCGTCATTGCCGGCGCTGATGAAAACCGCATAGGGCAGGGAAATTATCCGGCCCTCGACCGGGTAGAAAGTGCGGTCGAAAAAGTCCTTCATCGCCCCCGACATGTAGCCGAAATTTTCCGGTGTTCCCAGGAGTAATCCATCAGCCCAGAGCAGATCTTCGGGACCAGCAGAACGCACTTTCAGGTAGCGCACGTCAACGCCCTCGAC
>JAPUFN010000346.1 GCA_027293665.1 Gammaproteobacteria bacterium
ACCCGCGAGTGAAAGGCATTCAGGTGATGAATGACATGGGCGACTATATGTTTCCGCGTTATCAGGGGCAGTGGATTCCGGATTCAGCCAGTCGCCGCAAGGCCATACTGCAACGCCTGCAATCCTGGAATCCGTTCAGCAACTCCTCCCCTGTAGAAGGCATCCAGGCAGCGATAGCCACATTCTACGATCCACAGAAGCGCATCAGCATCTTTGTCTTTGGCGACGATTTCACCGGTAATTCGATCGAAGCAGTGGTGGACGAGGTGGATCGCATCAATCTCGCCGATGAATCCGGCCGGCGCCGGGTGCGGATACACGCCATCGCGTTTCCCGTGTATCTACAAAGACCCTCGGCCCGGGTCTATCGCTTTGCTGCACTGATGCGGGAACTGGCCTACCGTAATGATGGAACTTTTGTAGGGCTGTCGGAATTTGAGTAGGCTTGCGTGGTCCAAGCGCTATGGCCGGGGAGGTTCACATGGGTATTGCACATGGCTAGTCGTCTGAAATTCACCTGCATGCTGATTGGCGTGCTGGGGATACTCGAAGGCTGCGCAGGCGCTTCGGTCTCGGTGCCCACGCGATTTCCCGTGCCCCTGGTACAGAAGGTGCCGCTGGTAGTCGGCATGCATCTGCCTGACGAGCTGACCAACTACACCTTTGTGCAGGATCTTGGTCAGGAGGGCGAGTTCAGCATAGATCTCGGAGACGCGCAGCGTACGATGTTCGAAAATCTGTTTACCGGTATGTTCAACGGCATTGAGCTCGTCGATGACCCGAGCCTGCCACACGAGGGGATAGCGGGCGTTCTCGTGCCACACATTTCCGAACTTCAGTTTTCCACCCCTGACCAGACCCGCAGCGATTACTTCGAGGTCTGGATTCGTTACCAATTCCAGCTTTACAGTCGCGACGGGCAGTTGCTCGGTGAGTGGCCGCTAACCGCGTACGGCAAGGCCAATACGCAGAATTTTGGCCTGTCGACCACTGAACCAACGCTGCAGGCCGCAGCGCTTGCAGCATGCCGAGACGCCATGGCCTTTTTTACGTTACAGTTCCGTTCGATTCCAGCAGTGCAGAATTGGTTGGCCGCAGAATTGCTCGGAGGGTCTACGTGAACAACCACAGGTTCGTAAAACGCATAACCGCAACTGCGACCTTGGCGCGAATCGGACGCTGGGCAGCCGCGGTCAGCGCCGCGGCTTGCCTGTCAGGCTGTGTCACCTCCACGGTACAGGAAGTTCGCGAAGCAGCCACCGGCATAAATGCAGGCGAGTCCATCGTCGTGCTTGGCAGACAGAAGCGCCCCAACAGCGGCGAAACCGAAATCGATTTCATCGAATGTGTAGAGAACAAAATGGGCGGGGGCTCCAACCAGATCAAGGTTATCGACGAAGAGGATTTTCGTGACGCGCTTTTCCCCTGGTTTGAACCCCGCACTGCACCCGTGAACACCTCCGATCTACCGGAGTTGATGGCACAACCCGCACTTGCCGAACGACTCAACGAGCTGGGGTTACGCTACATGGTCTGGATTGACGGCTCAACGAACCGTACTGACTCGGCTGGTTCTATGACCTGCAGCCTGACTACAGCGGGTGCTGGGTGTTTTGGCTTTCTCTCCTGGGAAAACGATTCCTCATACGAGGCTTCGATCTGGGATGTACGCAGCGGTAACGCGGTGGGAAAAGTGAGTTCCGATGCAATCGGCACCAGCTATATGCCGGCAATCGTCATCCCTGTACCCCTTATCGCACGCGTCCAGAAGTCCGCCTGCAACAGCCTCGCGAATCAACTGAAGAGCTTCATCCACAACGGCTGACCACCCCTCTCAGCTCGCAGAGATCTCAGCGCGCGCGGATTTCGACAACTTCTCCAGAGGTATAGCTCGGCTCCGTTGCATACCACTCCTGGAGTTCAACCTTGTGCTTCTTGCGCACAATGTCGCATAACTCATAGAACGTCGGCCGGCCCGGGTCGGTGATGACCACGCGCTCCACACCGCTTTTCAGCGCTCGATTGATGAACTGCGACAGCGGTTTGACCATGCTGTCCCAGAAGCAGACATCAGAGCCGACAATGACGTCAAAGGCAGAGAGCTCCTTGACCTTGAGAGACTCGAACCGCTTCACCAGCGGCTTTACTTTTACGTCGTTGAGTTCGGCCAGCACCTCGAGAAACGGAAACACCTCGTCATCGATATCCAGACCCGTCACTTTGGCTTTGAACTGATGCGCGCAATAGACCGAACCCGGGCCCCAGCCACAACCAACTTCGAGTACCCGTGACTTTTTCGCCAGGGGCTCATATTGCAGATAGTCCATAAGCAGAAAGCTGGCATTCCAGGTTTTGTGACCGTGGACCGAGGGCTGGTAGGCTTTTTTCAGCCGTCTGATCAGACGATGTTTGGATTCCAGAAGATAAATACCGTACGCCTGGTACATGTTGTCATCGGGCATTGGCTCGAGTTTCGGCATATTCTGATTTCGCACTGTTTCAGTTAAGAAAGCGGCGCAGTTTACGGCTTCCGGAAGCATCCGTCAGCTTTGAAACGCAGTTGTGGTCTGTCTGATCGAATACCCGACTAAATTAGTCTGGTATTAAACATCTGGCAGCAGGTACAATAATCGTTACCCCCCAAAAGAGGATATGCCAGGTGCCCGTAGAAGACTTGGTGCCATCGGAATACAGCGCCGGATTCGTAACAGACATCGAATCCGAGACTCTGCCTCCCGGGCTCGATGAGTCCGTGGTGCGCTTTATATCCGGCAAAAAACAGGAACCGCAATGGCTCACCGACTGGCGCCTGCAAGCTTATGCAGCCTGGCGCGCGATGACGCCGCCGACCTGGGCCCACGTCCACTTCAAGCCGATCGATTTCGAGTCGATCTCTTACTACTCCGCTCCCAAGAACTTCGAGGATGGACCCACCTCACTCGATGAGGTCGACCCTGAGCTGTTGCGAACTTACGAAAAACTGGGTATCCCGCTACATGAGCAGGAGACGCTTGCGGGCGTCGTCAGGCAAACGCCTAACGTTGCTGTGGATGTGGTGTTCGACAGCGTTTCCATCACGACGACTTTCAAGGAAAAACTGGCTGAAGCTGGAGTCATCTTCTGCCCGATATCAGAAGCGGTGCAGGAGCATCCCGAACTCGTCCAGAAATATCTTGGAACCGTCGTGCCGCAACGCGACAACTTCTACGCAGCACTCAACTCCGCGGTATTCAGCGATGGCTCATTTGTCTACATACCACCCGGTGTTCGTTGCCCGATGGAACTGTCCACCTACTTCCGCATCAACGCTCAGAACACCGGCCAGTTCGAGCGCACGCTGATCATTGCCGACGCAGGTTCATACGTCAGCTATCTGGAAGGTTGCACAGCACCCATGCGCGATGAAAACCAGTTGCACGCAGCGGTAGTAGAACTCGTGGCACTCGAAGATGCCCAGATTAAGTATTCAACGGTACAGAACTGGTACCCAGGCGACAAAGACGGCAAGGGTGGGATATACAACTTCGTGACCAAACGTGGCGCCTGTCGCGGCGCGAGGTCGAAGATTTCCTGGACCCAGGTGGAAACCGGCTCGGCGATCACCTGGAAATACCCAAGTGTCATATTGCGTGGCGACGACAGCGTGGGTGAATTTTATTCCGTCGCATTAACGAACAACTACCAACAGGCAGACACCGGCACCAAGATGATTCATCTTGGCAAGAATACGAAGAGCACGATCATCTCCAAAGGCATCAGTGCAGGGAAAAGCCAGAACAGCTACCGGGGACTGGTGAGAATCTCTCCCACGGCCGATGGGGCGAGAAATTACACGCAATGTGATTCGCTGCTCATCGGCGGCAACAGTGGCGCACACACGTTTCCGTATATTGAAAACAAGAATTTGAACGCAATAATCGAACACGAAGCCACAACCTCTAAAGTGAGTGATGAGCAACTCTTTCTCTGCCAGCAGCGCGGCATAGACGCTGAAAAAGCTGTGAGCATGATCGTCAACGGATTCTGTAAGGACGTTTTCCGCGAGCTGCCGATGGAGTTCGCCGTGGAGGCCGGCAAGCTACTCGAAGTGAGCCTCGAGGGCGCTATCGGATGAACATACTGGAAATCAAAGACCTCCACGTCTCAGTGGGCGGCGAACAGATACTCAAAGGCTTGAACCTCAGCGTAGAGCAGGGCTCGGTGCATGCGATCATGGGCCCGAACGGTTCGGGCAAAAGCACTCTTGCAAACGTTCTGGCAGGTAAACCCGGTTATGTCATAGACCGCGGAGAAATCCACTTCGACGGTGATCTTTTAAACGATGTAGACCCCGAGGTCCGAGCCCGGGCGGGTTTGTTCCTCGCATTCCAGTATCCAGTGGAGATTCCAGGCGTCAGCAACATGGAGTTCCTGAAAGCCGCTGTCGACTCCCTTGCTGCCGCACGCGGTGGTGAACAAACCACTGCCGTCGAATTCGTCAAATCGGTTCGAAAGATTGCAACGGCGCTCGACCTAAACCCGGAGTTTCTGAAACGTGGTGTCAACGAAGGCTTCAGTGGTGGTGAACGCAAACGTAATGAAATTCTGCAACTACTCCTGCTGAATCCGCGGCTGGCCGTGCTGGATGAGACCGACTCGGGGCTGGACATTGACGCGATGCAGACAGTGGCTGACGGAATAAATCGATTTCGCGATGCGCACAACTGCGTGCTGTTGATCACCCACTATCAGAGACTCCTGAATCACGTCGTTCCCGATGTGGTCCACGTGCTCTCTGATGGCGTTATCGTCAAAAGCGGCGAAAAAGATCTCGCTGTCACCCTGGAAGAAAGAGGCTACGCGTGGCTGACCGACTAGAAGACTCGTTTGCCGAATCACTCATCGCGAACCTCGATTCGAGTTCCGGCAGCTGGCTTGCAGTCGAGGAGATTATCGATCGGTTGAAGTCGTCGCTCACGCCAGCTGCGACGAAGGAATCCTGGAAGTACACGCCGCTGCGCGATTTTCTTGTGGGATTCACAGGGGCGGCTGCGGTAACGCCCGATATAACCGGCGTAAATCAGCCCGGCCTGACAATGTCTGCACTGTCCGCAGCCGGTGAATATGCCCGGGGACCTGCGGCGCTGGCAAACACCGGCCCGCTGCCACTTGCTGATGCGGCGCTGTTGTGCGCCGGTGACGCTGTGCACATCAAAGTATCTGGAGAAATTGCTCAACCGCTCGAGATCAGTTACGGCGAAGGTGTGCAGGTGCCAATCGTCATCACGCTGGAAGATAACGCCAGCCTGCAATTGATCGAGCGTAACAACGCCGTTGAGTTCTGCAACCATTCGCTGTTCGTCGAACTCAATCGGGGATCCCGGTTAAACCATGCAAGGTCCGCTCTGGATAGTAATTGCTGCGACTGGGGACTCACACAGGTCCGGCTACTGGAAACGACTGACTACCGTCTGCAGCAATATCATACCGGTGCCCGCAAGCGACGCGCGGAAACCCTGATATTACTTGATGGACGCGGTGCGCGCGCGGAACTCACAGGCGCATACGTGGTCGAGTCGAACAGCCACCTCGATCAGCAATTCATCGTGGAACACCGGTCGCCGGACACGTTCAGCAGACAGACATTTCACGGTATTGGTGCCGGTAAAGGCACGATAGTTTTCAACGGCCGAATTCACATTCACCCCGATTCTCCCGGTAGTGACGCAAGTCTTGTGAACAAGAATCTCGCCTTGCATCCGGAAGCCACGATCAATACCAAGCCTGAACTCGAGATCTATACCGATGACGTTAAATGCGCACATGGCGCAACTGTTGGGCAGCTGGCCGAAGACAGCATCTTTTACCTTCGCTCACGCGGCCTCTCGCGCGACGACGCCCGGACCCTGCTGTGCCGGGCATTCCTGAAAAGCTGTATCGAAGGCGTGCTGGCAGAGGAAGTGACTGAGGCACTTCTGAGGAATCTGACAGGCCCATGAACCGCGCAGACTTTCCCATTCTCGACCAGCAAATCAACGGTTCACCACTCGTGTATCTGGACAATGCAGCAACCACACAGAAACCCGAGTCGGTTCTGCATGCAATGACGCAGTATTACCGAAAAAACAACGCCAATGTTCATCGCGCTGTACACACTCTCTCCGACAGGGCGACACAGGCATTCGAAGCAGCGCGGGAGTCCGCACGTTGTTTCATCAACGCTGAATCCACCCAGGAGATCATCTTCACTCGCGGAACGACGGAAGCGATTAACCTGGT
>JAPUFN010000347.1 GCA_027293665.1 Gammaproteobacteria bacterium
AGATCGAGAAAACCGTGGTTGAAGGCGCGGGGGCCGTTGGGCTGGCTGCCGTTCGCATGAACCCGGAAAAATTCGCCGGACGTAAAACTGTGCTGGTGCTCTCTGGCGGCAATGTGGACATGATGATTCTGTCATCCATATTGCAGCGCGGGCTCGTTCGTTCGCACCGCCTCGTGCGTTTGCGGCTCGAAGTTCCCGATGTGCCGGGTGCGCTTGCTGAATTGACACGGGTGGTTGGAGAACTCGACAGCAACATCATCGACATCGTGCATCAGCGCGCGTTTGGTGGTTCCTCCGTACGGGCGACGCTGGTCGAACTGTGTCTGCAGATGCGCGGTGAGGAACAGATCGACCAGGTCATCGAGGGCCTGCGCGAGAGAGGCTATGAGGTGAGTCTGCTTTGACGGCAGGCGGGTTGGATGCCCAGCCTGCCGCGTAGTTCAGCCTCGTATCTTTACCACCAGCTCTGCGAGATTGTCGAGCATCGGCAGAATCGTATCGGCGCTCTCGGCTGGCAGGCCGAAGACGAGCTCGTCGAACCCCTGCTCGAGGCGGCCCTGCAGCTGATCATAGTCTGTTGGCGCACCAAAGAGGGCGAGGTCGAGGTCTTCGACTTTGCGGCCCTTTGCCTCGAGCGCTTCTGTGAGTTTTTCCATGCTGCCCGAACCCATTCCGCCAATCGGCATCCAGCCGTCGGCGTAGTCGGCAATGCGCTCAAATACCCATTTTGAATTCGCCCCGATCCAGATTGGCGGGCCGCCATCCTGCACGGGTTTGGGATAGGACCAGATTGGACCGAAATCGACGAACTCGCCGTGATACTCGGCTTCTTCGTTGTTCCATATTTCACGCATCGCGAGAATTTTCTCGCGCACTTCCTTCCAGCGTTTTTGATAGTTGGCGCCATGGTTTTCCATCTCTTCGCGGTTCCAACCTGCACCGATGCCCATCACGAACCGACCGTTGGATATCATGTCCAGAGATGCTGCTTCTTTAGCAAGGGTGATCGGGTCGCGTTCGATCACGAGGCAGATGCCGGTGCCGAGGCGGATGCGCTCGGTCACCGCTGCACAGGCACTCAGTGCCACAAATGGGTCGTGAGTGTGCCAGTACATTTTCGGCAGATCGGTGCCGCCCGGGAACGGCGTGGCGCGGGATGCAGGAATGTGGGTGTGTTCCGGAAAAAACAGGCTGTCCAGACCGCGCTCTTCAACCGCCCTTGCGAGTTCCACCGGCTGGATTGCGTAGTCGGTTGGAAACATGTTCACGCCAAATTGCGGTGTCTTTGAAAATGCCATGGTGTCCTCTATCGTCCCGTTAGAATTGGTCTGGTTATATCACAATTCAGATCGAACCGAAGTCGCCGTGACGCCCTGCACCCTCGGCAAATCGACTTGCGCCTTCACGGGTTTCCCCGGAGTGGATGACCCGCAGGCCGAGACGGGTTTCGTTCAGCAACGCCTCGTGTGTGGAGAGGTGCCACTGCTCGTAAGATGACCGGCGATCGCTGCGCAGGCAGTTCTGTGGAAAACGGCCAATGTCTTCGGCGAGCTCGATAGCTGCCGTAAGGGCTTCTCCCGGCGCTGTCAGGCGATTCGCCAGCCCCATCATGCGAGCCTCTTCACCGCTGACGCCGCGGCCGGTCAGAATCATGTCCAGCGCGTGACTGTGACCGATCAGGCGCGGCAGGCGGATGGTTCCACCATCCACCAGTGGCACGCCCCAGCGCCGACAATAGACGCCGAATATCGCATCTTCGGCGGCCACGCGCAGATCGCACCAGATTGCCAGTTCCAAGCCGCCGGCTACTGCGTGTCCTTCGACCGCCGCAATCACCGGCTTGCTGAGCATCATCCGGGAAGGGCCTACTGGACCCTGGCCGGATTCGCGCACCTTGTTACCCTGGCCGGTTGCGACGGCTTTGAGATCGGCGCCCGCACAGAAGGTGCCATTTGCGCCCGTTAGAATCGCAACGGCCTGGCTATCATCGGCATCGAATTCACTGAAAGCTTCTGCAAGTTCTGTTGCGGTTGCCTGGTCGATTGCGTTGCGTACCTCGGGTCTGTTGATCGTAACGATCGTAGTTTTCGCGCGTTTTTCGATGGAAATGTTCATTCTGAGACTCCCTTTCAGCAGTGTGTTAGCTTTGCATGACTGGGGTAAAAAAAGAAATCCGGAGAACTCAATGCGTTTAACCGAACCGCGCGTAGCGCCACTTGCGCCTGATGACTGGGATGAGCAGGCGAAGGTGGTGATGCAGCCGTTTGTCGATCAGGGTCGCGTCTTCAATATCTTCAAGACCTTGGCCAATCATTCGGAGCTTGCCAAACGCTGGATGGTTTTCGCCAATCACATACTGGGTAAATCTACACTGGAAGTGCGGGAACGCGAGTTGCTCATTCTACGGATCGGCTATTTGTGCCAGGCAGGCTATGAGTGGGGCCAGCACGTGGTAATTGCCCGGCAAGCCGGGATGACGGATGAAGAAATCCGCTCTGCACAGACAGGGCCCGATACACCGGGGTTGTCTGAACTCGACACTCTGCTGTTGCGGGCGACCGACGAGCTGCACTCGGATGCACACGTCACCGACGCCACCTGGCAGGGGCTCAGTGAGCATCTGTCGACCCAGCAGTTGATGGATCTGGTCTTCACAGTGGGTCAGTACAACCTGGTTTCGATGGCACTGAACAGCTTCGGTGTCCAGCTCGATGAGGGTTTGCCTGGATGGGACGTCTAGCTGACAAGATCGCCATAGTCGTCGGTGCAGGGCAGACGCCCGGTGACACCATTGGCAATGGCCGTGCGACCGCGATTCGATTTGCCGAGGAAGGTGCAACGGTACTTGTTGTAGACCGTGACGAATCCTCGGCCGCGGAAACACTTGCGATGCTGGAAGAGCGCGGCGGTGTCGGTAGTACCTGCGTGGCGGACATCACAAAGGAGAGCGATTGTGCAGACATCGCGCGCACGTGTCTGGATCGCTACGAACGCATTGACATCCTGCACAACAATGTTGGAATTGGTGCAGGTGATCGCGGTCCGACTCAGATGACGGAAGAGATCTGGGATCGGATTTTTTCGGTCAATCTCAAAGGCGCAATGTTCGTGTGCAAACATGCGTTGCCCGTGATGCGAGAGCGGGGTAGCGGAGTGATCACCAATATCTCTTCGGTCGCGGCCGTGTGTGCCGTCGGCATCCTCGCATACAAGACATCGAAAGCAGGCTTGAATGCCTACACCCATGCACTGGCGATGGGAAATGCAAAGTATGGCATTCGGGCAAACGTGATCATGCCGGGATTGATGAACACACCCATGGCGATTGAAGGCAACGTTGCAGCTGGTCGGGACCGTGCAACGGTGATTGCGAGTCGCGATGCGCAGGTGCCGCTGGGTGGCAAGATGGGGACTGCCTGGGACGTTGCGAATGCCGCCTTGTTTCTGGCGTCCGATGAAGCGAAATTCATCACCGGGGTGACGCTTGCCGTTGATGGCGGACAGTCCGCAAAAATTGGTTGAAGCCGAAAAAGGGTATAAGTGCTGGTCTTTTTATGCCTTTTTCGATTAATAATTCGGGTATGGCCTTCACGAAACAACAAAACATCGCACAACCTGAGCACACAAGCGTGGTCTAATTTGAGTAGATTAGTAGCCGAAATGTCACCACCAGTAACAAAGTGGTTGACTGCTCAAGGATGATTTCGCAAGATTGCAGTAATGCGTGCAGTTAGGGATGAAACGGCGCAATAAACGGAAAACCTGCTATCAGCACTGGGTCAGATTGCGAACGGAGATTTCGCTGGAGCGACTAGGATAGCCCGACAAGAAGTACTGAGAGTACTGAGAAGTACTAAACTAGACAGGGCTAGCAGGTCGCGAACCGACTAAATAACGCTCGCAAAAGATGGGCGCTGGGTTCTGACTTAGGTAGGTAGCAGGGGGCGGTACAGGCGTATGCAGTACA
>JAPUFN010000348.1 GCA_027293665.1 Gammaproteobacteria bacterium
CGGCCATACTGAACGCTATCAGGCAACCCGCCGAGATCGTCTCAGCCGATATCATCAGCATCCTCGATAAGGCAGCATCACAGGAACTGCTGACCGAAGCAGACGTTGTTCGTTTGTTCACCGCTCGCGGCGATGACTTCAATGCTGTCGTGCAGCGGGCCAATCGCCTGCGCGAACAGATGAACGGCGACACCGTGAGCTTCGTTGTTAACCGCAACATAAACTACACGAACATCTGCTACTTCAAGTGCCAGTTCTGCGCCTTTTCCAAAGGTAAGCTTTCTGAAAACCTGCGCGGCCGACCTTACGACCTCTCGCACGAAGAAATTCAACGCCGCACGCAGGAAGCCTGGGAACGCGGCGCCACCGAGGTGTGTATGCAGGGTGGCATTCATCCTGAGTACACCGGAGATACCTACCTTGGAATCCTGCGCGCGGTGAAAGATGCCGCGCCGGACATGCACATACACGCCTTCTCGCCGCTGGAAGTCTGGCAGGGTGCGGCAACTCTGGAGTTGGACTTGCCGACCTATCTGCAGCAGCTCAAAGACGCGGGGCTTGGCACATTGCCAGGGACTGCCGCCGAAATACTTGACGACGAGATCCGTCAGATCATCTGTGCCGACAAGATCAACACCGAGCAGTGGCTGGATGTCATGCGCGCGGCCCACAGTGTGGGGTTCAGAACCACCGCTACCATTATGTACGGCCATGTCGAACGGCCCCAGCACTGGGCGCGGCACCTGTTGCGGGTGCGCGATCTGCAGATAGAAACCGGCGGCTTCACCGAGTTCGTACCGCTGCCTTTTGTGCACATGGAAGCCCCGATGTATCTCAAGGGCAAAGCTCGCAAGGGTCCGACATTCCGGGAAGCCGTGCTGATGCACTCAGTTGCGAGGCTGACACTGCATCCCCATATCAGCAACATCCAGTTGAGTTGGGTGAAGATGGGGCATCTTGGCGTGGTCGCCGCGCTCAACGCCGGTTGCAACGATCTTGGCGGTACGCTCATGAACGAGAGCATCAGCCGGGCAGCCGGCACCACCCACGGTCAGGAAACTTCGCCGCAGTTGATGCAGGAACTGATTGAGCGTGCCGGACGCCAGGCCCGCCAGCGCAACACCCTCTACAGCAACGCCAGCAAAGAACGCATCCGCACCGGGCTGATCGCTGCCGATCTACTGGACATCATCAACACCCCGGCGCAGAAATATGAGCGCAAGCGCAAAGGGCCACTTCTGCGCCCGGGTATCATCCAAGCCGTTCCGGTCGACTGACCCAGCAGCCTGCGCCTTCGGCCATCCCTGGCCTCGGGGCTCTTCACCCGCCGGTAGCGCAATCACTCAGTTCTGTTCGACTGGTGCTACCTGCACGAGAGATTTCTGCTGCGAGGCGACCGCCCGGATGAGTGGCACGATCAGCGTCACGAATATGCAAAACGTTGCCGCGGCCAGCAGATAGAGCGTTTCCCGCATGCCCCACAGGTCGTACAAGTAGCCAACCAGCGGACCGGTGAGCACAAAAGCACCCCGAAAGCCGAAGCTCGCAAGCGAATTAGCCGTCGCCCGAAACTCGCCGGGAATTCGTCGATTGAGCGCATCGCGCAGCACGACCAGGCCAAGTCCGCGGCTTACGAAGAACGTCAAACTCGCAAAGTAGCCACCAACCATGCCGAACCCTTCGAGACCGAGATAGCCAATCGCGGGCGAGATCCCGATGATCACCAGGAGAGTTGACGGTCCAACGCACTCCTCCACTCGATGTGCATAACGGGCTGCCAGTGCGGCAGACAAGCTCAAGCCGGCCCAGAGGTAGCCAAAATGGCTAAGGCCAATCCCCTGCAACTCCCAGAGCTTCTGCAACAACCACACCGCGTAGAACGTGGTCAGGCTCCACACGCACAACGCGATGAACACCAACCGCAGTACGCTCGAATGAGTCAGCAGGTGAAGGCAGATTCGTTTCATGTTGTCTGCGTGATTCACAGGGCTGAGTCGTTCTCCCTGCGGTTCCACGAGCAACAGCGAGAGCACGAGCGGAAACCAGCCAACCACCGCCTGCACGTAAACCGCAAGATCCATCGACCAGAGCAACAAAAAACTACAGACAAGCGCCGCCACGGCCTCAGAAACCGTGCGCATTGAATAGAGGCGGCCCACCACCTGTCGCTGATCGTGCTCACCACGACCAAGTGCTGCTTCGCTATCGTACAAAAGCGCGATGTCGGCGCCGGAAATCAGACTGTAGCCAATGCCGAGCGCAAGTTCGAAGATCGCAAGCGTCCAGAAGCCATCGGCAAACGGCAACAGAGAATGACCAATTCCGGCGAACAGGGAACCCACCACAAGCGCCTGTTTGCGACCGAATAAATCGGCGAAATAGCCGGACGGGACCTCGGTGATCACCACCACGAAGCCGAAGAATGCCTGCAGAGAAAACACCTCCTGCATGCTGAGTCCCTTACTCTGAAAGAAAGGCACAGCAATGGGCATGATCACCAGGAAAACCTGAAAGAATGCCAACCAGAGCGTCGTCGGTAAATTTTTCTCCAGTCCCTTCTTAATCGTCATTTGCATGACTCCTACCGCGGCGGAATAGTTAACCCGCCAAAACGAAAAAACCCCGAAGGCTTGCGGCTCTTCGGGGTTTTCAAAAACTTTTGTAAAGTTAGAAGCTATCCGGTTGAGCCAAATCCTCCAGGCAGGCTGATCAGCATGTGCACACAGGCTGCCGACGCGCACGTCCGCGGCAATGTGTCCACGCTGGTGGTCAGCCAGAATTGTGTAGTTGTTGAATTCACGATAATCGAATTCGGCCAGTTGAAAGCAGCGCGCATGTTGCACTCACTATTCTGCTCAGTCAACTTCCAGATCAGAAGATTTTGCGTTTCGCGACGGACGTCAACTTTTTTCAGAGGGCTCTTGCAGTTGATGTTCGAAAATACTCCTGTACCCACCTTGCTTCGACCAATCGGGAGGCAGCTGACACGGACGCGGATCGAACCGGACCCAACGAGCCGGCTCACCCCTGATCTGCACTTCGCTGTGTAGCGCACCAGCGGTCAGATTCGTGATCGGCAGCGCGTCTGCCGCGGAGTATGCACAGAGTAGAAGTGGCCTCGGCCGTTCACTGTCGTTGGGTGCGGAACCATGCAACATGCGGCAATTGTGCGCGGTAATCGTACCCGCGGGACCCGCGAGGTAGACGGCGTCGTCCAGCGGGAGTTGGCCGGCGTCTGCATCGTTCAGACTGCCAACCCAATGATCCTCTGCATTATAGAGGTCATACAGCGGACCGTCGTGAGATCCCGGCAGAACCCCCATCGGCGCCATGGTAGCTTCGACGTCATCGAGATAAACACCCAGTGTCACGACATCGTAGTTGGTATGCGGCCAGAACTGGATATCCTGGTGCCATTTTACGGCTTCGCCACCGCCGCTCCATTTGAAGTTGAGCTTGGAATGGTGGAATTTGAAATCCGGACCCAACAGGTCCTCCGCGATATCGGCGAAGGGCCCAAGACTTGCGAACTCCCAGTACGTTTCGTGCAACTCGACCGGGGAATTCAACCGGCGCAACCG
>JAPUFN010000349.1 GCA_027293665.1 Gammaproteobacteria bacterium
CTTCGTTGACAATCAGCCCGACCGCCACGCGTCTCTCCGCCTGCTCCTTGAACAGATCGTCCGGCAGGTCTATGTCCGGCGCACCACTACCCTGCCCATACATCTGAAACTGTTGCAGCATCTGGTTTTTCAGAACTTCAATTTCACGACTGATCATGGCGCTGGGCAGCTGCAGGGTGTGCAGAGCGTGGAGTTGATCCATAACCTGCGTCTTGATCTGACCGCTTAAAGCTGCGTCTAGTTCGCGTTGCATATTGGCTTGAATCTCTTCGCGGAACGCCTCCATCCCGCCGTCGGCCACCTCGAACCCTTTGAAGAACTCGTCATTGAGTTCCGGCAGTTCAGACTCTGCGACCTTTTTGATGGTTACGCTGAAGGAAGCTGTCTTACCGCGTAATTCTACTGTCTGGTAGTCCTCGGGGAACGTCGCGGAAAATTCAGCCGTTTCAGCCACTACCAAACCGTGCACACCCTGATCGAAATCTCCGATCATCTGACCGCCACCCACGACAAAAACCATATCCTCGCCACTACCGCCGGCAAATGCCTCGCCGTCGATTGTTCCGCTGAAATCAACAGTGACCTGATCGGCGTCCTGGACGGGACGTTCTACATCCGCCCAGGTTTTGCGTTGGTCACGCAACTGCTCGATCATCACCGCCACATCGGAATCTGTTATTTCCGCCCGCGGCTTCTTGACGACTACCTTTCCAAGGTCGGCCAGTTCGACGAGCGGGAACACCTCGAAAGTCGCCGTGAATTCGAAATCGAGGCCGGGATCCATTTTGACGACCTGCAGGCTGGGTGAACCGGCCGGGGCAAGCTCCTCGCGTTGAATGGCTTCGACAAAACTCGATTGCATCAGCTCGCCGGCCACTTCAGCACGCACCGCCGGGCCATACCGCCGGCGGATTTCTTTCAGCGGAATCTTACCTGGACGATAGCCCGGCAACCGGACCTGACCGGCCGCCTTGCCCAGACGGCTGGTGATCTGATCTTCAAATGTCTCCGAGGGGACCGAAATGGTCAGCCGCCGCTCCAGACCGCTGGTGGTTTCAATGGAAATCTGCATAGTTATCGTCAGTGTTCAGTGTGTAATCTATGGACGCCCGTTGTGCGGACGGCCGAAGTTCATCCATCTTTTAGCAAATTATTGATCGATTTTTGATCGATGATTGAATGGGGTGGACGATGGGGCTTGAACCCACGACCGCCGGGATCACAACCCGGAGCTCTACCAACTGAGCTACGCCCACCATTGTAATTATTCAGTTTACCGCTCACGCGCCGGGTATGGTACGCCCGGAAGGACTCGAACCTTCAACCGCCGGCTTAGAAGGCCGATGCTCTATCCAGTTGAGCTACGGGCGCCGCGTAACCGCTGCGCGGATACCAAGCAGTTTACTTTGTAAACTGCCGTGGTAGTCAAACCTCAATGCCCTTTTGCCGCAGTACCCGCTCAGCAACCGCGAAACTCCGCCACGTGGTTACCACGACAATTTACGCAGTAAACTGCCCGGTAACCGCGCAGCGGCTACACCTGGTCGGGGTAGAGAGATTCGAACTCCCGACATCCTGCTCCCAAAGCAGGCGCGCTACCAGACTGCGCTATACCCCGAGACTAAAATCGGCGCGATGATACTGGCGGTTATTTGGCCCGTCAAACGCCGTGCCTGGCCAGCCAGCCGGCTGCTGTCTGCTGCGAGGGCACCGACTTTTCCCGCGGCGGGTATGAACGGCAGTCAGGTTGTCGCTAAGCACGCTTCAAGCGGCGCTTAAGTCGTTTAGAATGCGCGGCTTGGTCTGGAGAAGTAGATGACAGCGAAAATCCTCGACGGCAATGCAATCGCCAAGGCTGCGCGCAACGAGATGGCGAAAATCGTCACAGCTCGCTCGGCACAAGGTCTCAGGCCGCCGGGACTGGCTGTGATACTGGTCGGTGACGACATGGCTTCCGGGATCTACGTAAAACACAAACGCCGTGATTGTGAAGAGCTGGGATTTCATTCCAACGTCCAGCACCTGTCCAGCAACGTAACGCAAGAAGACCTCGAAGAGCGGGTGATCACGCTGAACAACGATCCAAGCATCGACGGTATTCTCGTGCAGTTGCCGCTACCGGCACATATCGACTCAGGCCGCATCATCGACTGCATCGATCCGGCCAAGGACGTTGATGGCTTTCATCCCTATAACATCGGCAGGCTCGCGCTGCGCCGGCCGACAATCCGCTCGTGCACGCCCAAGGGCATCATGCTTCTGCTCGAGCATACCGGGGTCGAGCTGCGCGGGTTGGATGCGACGATAATCGGGGCATCCAATCACGTCGGCAGACCGATGGGCCTCGAACTCCTCCTCGCCGGTTGCACCGTCACGACCGCACACAAGTTTTCCAGGGATATCGAGGGTAGCGTGGTCACGGCGGATCTCGTGGTCTCGGCAGTCGGCAAACCGGGTCTCGTTCCCGGCAGCTGGATCAAACCCGGAGCGATTGTTGTGGACATCGGAATCACCCGGGACGACAACGGCAAGCTGAGAGGAGATGTGGTGTTCGACGAAGCCTGCGAGCGAGCATCGTGGATTACCCCGGTCCCGGGCGGTGTTGGACCAATGACCCGGGTGGCGATGCTGCAGAACACACTGGACGCAGCACCGCGGCTGCCAGACGAATGACCTTCGAAGCCCCCAGACACAAGCGCCACGAGGCGCCCGGCAGATGAACGTCTATATTTCCGACCTCCACCTGAACGATCCTGCTGAACCGCAATTCCGCACGCTTGCAGCAATGCTGGCGCAGGAATCGCAAAATGCAGCGGCGCTATACATACTCGGCGATCTCTGCGAGGTCTGGGTGGGCGATGACGATGACGGTGAGCTGGCCACTGCCCTGCGTGAACTCCTCGCAACTACCGCCAGCCGGTGTCCCGTCTATCTGCTGCACGGCAACCGGGATTTTCTAATTGGTGCCCAATTTGCCGACACCACCGGGTGCCAGCTCCTGGAGGATCCTTACCTGCTGCCAAACGGCACTCTGTTAGCTCATGGTGATGCGTTCTGCACCGATGATATCGAATATCAGGCGGCCCGCAGGACACTGCGATCAGCGCAATGGCAGGCGGACATACTCAGCCAGTCACTCGACGCCAGACGCGCGCTTACGCGAAAAATGCGCGAACAGAGCATCGCGACCAATGCCAACAAGGCCGACAACATCATGGATGTCAATCAGGCGGAAGTTGCCCGCGTGGTTGCCGAGGCCGGCGCCAGACGGCTGATTCATGGTCACACACACAGGCCGGGAATCCACGAATCGCACTGGGGCCAGCGCTATGTTCTGGGCGCCTGGGAACATTGCGGGTGGCTCATCCGGGAGCAAGCTGAGCTTATTCAGCTCGAGTGTTTCGCCCTAACGGGCCGCTATGGAACCTGAACGCAACATCTTCAGCGGTAACCAGATCGGCATCGCGGGCAAGTATTTCGGCCAGTTTGTGATCAATCGGTGCCTGCGCGTAGCGCTCGGCAAGTGACAGATACTGCCGGAAGTGACGTGCCTCCGATGTGAGCAGACGGCTATAAAAATCGCCAAGGTCCGGCGGTAGGACATCGATGAGTCCAAGAAACCGTTCACAACTTCGGGCTTCCACAACAGCACCCGTAAGCAACGTGTCGACTAACCTGTCAGGCTCGTTGTTACTGACACAATCACGCAGGCCCGAGGCGTAGCGGCTCGCAGAAATATGCCGGTAGTCAATGTCGCGGGCAGCCAGCAATCGGTGGACCTGTTCGAAGTGTCGCAACTCTTCGCGAGCCAGGCGAGACAGCGTCTGCAGCAGATGCGCGCGGTCCACGTAACGGTACAACAAGCTCAAAGCGGTGCCTGCGGCTTTCTTTTCGCAGTTGGCGTGATCGATCAGCAACTCGGGTAAATGCGCAGGCGCCTGTTCAAACCACAGCGCCGGTGTGCGACAGTCAAGAAACTCGAGTACGTCACTGATCTCGGCATCGCGGCCGCTCTTCATCACTGCGCCAGCGTGTGGAAGTCGTGTTCATATTGCGCGATGGATCTGTCGTAGAACTCCCTCTCAATTGACTCGAGCAGCGCCAGCGGGTCAGTGTTGCCATCAAGCGCGCGCAAGCCGAGCGCGCACATGTCGAGCGCGTCGACACGAACCGCCCGCTTCAGGGTTTCATAGACGAGGCTTTCCACGTTACGGGTCGCATCTTCCACGACCTGCAGTTCGAGCGCACGCGACTGCAGGATCTCACCGTCCACTACCACGACGAATTGGCAAACGGCGCCTTCACGCAGTTCGGTCAACCTTTGCCAGACCGCACCGCGCTGTGGCGAATCAAAGCCATTCCACTGGACAATTTCATGGGCGAACCGCTTGCAGCCACGGCAAACCAGATCGCCGTATGTGGTGGAACAGATGCCCACACAAGGTGTGCGTTTTAAAACGGTCAAATCGCCAATTACCTAGTTCTTGTCCCTTCTGGACAGGCACTACCTGGAAGTCCCAAATGCCAGTCTGAATTGCAGTCGCCGGAGCTGATTGCGTAGCGCTCTGAGTTCTGCGCTGCCCCAGGCAATCGCAGGATTGTACAAGAGCGTATCCAGTTCGGCGATGACAGCACCGACCTGAGCCTCACTCAATCCCACTTCATCGGCCACCCGGCGCACGTACGCGGCTGGAGATTCCGCTGGCGGGCGCTGGTAACCGTAGCCTGCCAGTTTAGCGGCGAACGTCGAAAAAATGCGTTCCACCGGATGTTGCCGCGGCGGCCGTCTGCGCCAGAAAAGAACGGCCGCGACGATGCTCAGACTGAGCCCTCCACCAATGAACATCGCGATGCCTACCCGGGCCGGGGTAATTTCGCCAAGCCACTTTTTCAGCAGGCCTGCCTGGAAATTAGTGTCATAGCCGACCACCCACAGGTTCCAGCGATGCTCAAGGCTGTCCGACCATTGCAGGACCCCTGTGAGAAATCCCCACGCCCCCATACGGGCATTGGAAAAAACAGACAGGGTGGCTCGATCTGCAGCCGAGAGAGCCGCACTGAGACCGACTTCAATTCTCTGCGGCGCAACGGCCGCTGTCGGGTCCACCCGCCGCCAGCCCTGGCCTTGCGACCAGATCTCCGCCCAGGCGTGCGCATCATACTGACGCACCATGAGGTGATTGCTGATCGGGTTGATCTCACCACCCTGGTAGCCGCCGACCAGCCGCGCCGGGACACCTGCGGCACGCATCATGTAGACAAAAGCACCCGCGTAGTGGGTGCAGAATCCAGCCCGTGTGGTAAACCAGAACTCATCGATACTGTTTGCGCTCGGCAGTGTCGGTGGGCTGAGCGTGTAGCGGTACGGTTGTGTTCTGATATGCGACAGAACAGCGGCAACGTACGCATCCACGCTGCCACTTTCCCGATAAAGTGCTGCCGCAAACTCCCGCACTCTGGGATTGTCCTCGCCGAACAGGTGAGTCTCGCGGGCGCGAAAGCCGTCCCGCAGGAGCGGGTCCAGCGGCATATCGGGATAGGATCGGACTCTGTATCGGAACACCGACATGACCGGATCGGCAACTTCCAGCGTGTGATTTCGAGTGCGGCGAATAGTTGCATCAGTTCGAGCAAATGCCGCATTTATCGCAAAAAGCCAGTTGCTCAGCGTCGGCTCGAGCAGCACCTCGTAGTCGTACGCAGGCGCATCCCCGACGGGCTCGAATGTTGCCTCACCTGGAGTGCGCAATGCCGGGGC
>JAPUFN010000035.1 GCA_027293665.1 Gammaproteobacteria bacterium
GACTCCCTGGCAAGCGAGCTGGTGGCAACGTTGCAGATCGTCACGGTGTGGTTGTAACCGAGCTCTTTTGCAACTCGCAACGCAGCGAGCGTGTCCGCCGTTTCTCCGGATTGGGAGACCGTGATAAAAAGACTCCCCGGAATCACCGCCACTTTGCGGTAGCGGAACTCACTGGCGATCTCCACCTGGCAGGGAATCCCGGCGAGTTCCTCAATCCAGTAACGCGCGATCGAACCCGCGTAGAAGCTCGTGCCGCAGGCAACGATGGTCACCGCCTGCGTTGCGTCGAAAATCTCTTTTGCGCCGATCCCCAATGCCGCCTCCAGCACCCGCCGCCGACCGATCCGGCCCTCGAGAGTATCCCGCAGCACCTTGGGTTGCTGGTGAATTTCCTTCTGCATGAAATGGCGATAGTTACCCTTGTCGATGTCGTCCACGCCCAGTTCCACCTTTACCGTGGAACGGATGACCGACTCATCTGCAATGTTCCAGACGGCGATGCCGGTCCGGGTAACCTCCACCAGATCGCCTTCTTCGAGAAAAATGAACCGGTCAGTCACCGGGCGCAAAGCCAGAGGATCCGAGGCGATGAAGTTCTCACCGATGCCCTTGCCAATGACCAGCGGGCTGCCCATGCGAGCGGCAATGATTCGATCCGGATCGTCCGCGGCCATGACACCCAGCGCGTAGGCGCCTTCCAGCCGTTTCACCGCCGAACGCACGGCCTCCAGCAGTGACGAGGTTTTCTGGTAGTACTTATCGACCAGGTGCGCGATGACTTCGCTGTCGGTATCGGAGGCGAACTCATAGCCGAGCGCGCGCAACTCGTCGCGCAGCTGCTCGAAATTTTCGATGATGCCGTTGTGGACAAGGCAGATTCTGTCGTTGGACAGATGCGGGTGGGCATTACTTTCATTGGGCACACCGTGGGTGGCCCAGCGGGTATGGGCGATGCCAATGTTGCCGTGAACCGGCTTAGCCGCCAGATCATCGCAGAGTTCCTGCACCTTGCCCGCGCGACGCCGGTATTGAATGGTTGATTCGTTCTGCCCGATCACGGCGAGACCGGCCGAGTCATAGCCGCGATACTCCAGTCTCTGCAATCCTGCCAGCAGGATGGCCGGTACATCGCGGTCGGCGACCGCCCCGACTATGCCACACATACGCTACGACTCCCCGTCCGTTGTATCCGGCTGCATCTTTGCGGGAGGCTCGCTCCTGTCCACAGGACGCTGACCTGTTCTGTCCACAGGACGCTTCCATCCCTCGATATTGCGCTGCCGGCCACGGCTGACCGCAAGCTCGCGGGGTCCCACCTTTGACGTGATTGTCGAGCCGGCCGCCACGAATGAATCTGCGCCGATCTCCAGTGGCGCCACCAGCGTTGAATTGGTGCCGACAAACACGTTGTCGCCGATGTGCGTGTGATGCTTGTCGATGCCATCGTAATTACAAGTCACGGTGCCGGCGCCGACGTTGCAGCCTTCACCCAGCGTTGCGTCCCCAAGATAGCTGAGATGACTGGCCTTGGTGCCGCGACCGAGCCTGGCTTTCTTCGTTTCGACAAAATTGCCGATCTTCACACCTTCTGCGAGTTCCGTGCCGGGGCGAATGCGGGCAAAGGGTCCAAGCCGGCAACCCGCAGCTACCGTTGCCCCCTCGATTACGGTGTGAGCCTCTACCCTGACGTCATCACCGAACTCGGTATCTTTGATGACCACGCCGGGACCGATGGAGACCCGTCGGCCAAGCCTGACCTGACCTTCGAATACGACATTGATGTCTATGAAACAGTCTTCTCCCGCGACCACCACACCACGAATGTCCAGCCGTGCCGGGTCGGCAAGCGTGACGCCGGAGCGCATGAGGCGTTCGGCTTCCCGCGTCTGGTAATGGCGCTCGAGTTGCGCCAGCTGCAACCGGTCGTTGACCCCGGCAACTTCCTCCGGCGATTTGGCGCTGAGGCCTTCGACAACTACGTTACTGCGAACAGCCAGGGTGATCAGATCAGTCAAGTAATACTCGCCCTGAGCGTTGTCCGCCTGCAGGTCGCCGAGCAGCGTCTTCATCTGTGCCGCATTCAGCGCGAGGATGCCGGAATTTATCTCCTCGATCTGGCGCTGGTCGGCATCGGCATCTGCGTACTCGACGATTTCGCGAATGCGGCCAGCGGCGTCGCGAACGATACGCCCGAGTTCGGCCGGCTCGGCAAATTCAGCGGTGATGAGCCCCAGATGGCCACAATTGGCAAGCTCGACACAGCCCGCGAGAGTCTCGGCGGTGACCAGTGGCACATCACCGTATACGACCAGCACCGTCGCATCATCGCCCGTCGCGGGTAATGCCTGCAGCACGGCGTGACCGGTACCGCGTTGTTCGCTCTGCTCCACCCAACGCAAATTCGCCTCGGGCATTGCAGCGGCTATGGCGTCACGGACCTCGGCCGCCTGGTGGCCGACAACGACATGGGTCTGGCGGGGTTCGAGCGCGGCCACGGTCGTCAGCACATGTTCGAGCAGAGACCGTCCAGCCAGCCCATGCAGCACTTTGGGATGCGCCGAGCGCATTCGCCTGCCCTGGCCCGCAGCGAGGACGACAACCTCGAGCGGAACGTCTATTTGTTTGTCGAATTCGGCCATTGTGCCTTGCTAACCTCAGCCGGCAGTCTGTGCCGGACAAGTAGCGATTATAGATCCGCGGGCAAAAAAAGGGGGCGA
>JAPUFN010000350.1 GCA_027293665.1 Gammaproteobacteria bacterium
TACCCGCTGAAGGCTCCTTTCCCGCTGAGGGCTCTCCCACCGAACGCTCGCGGACGCTGACCCGGGCGCAGGTCGGGATGGACGCGCCGCAGGTCATCGTCGAGACCCACCTGCCCGGCGGGCTGCCCGGTTTCACGCTCGTCGGCATGCCGGAAACCGCGGTGCGCGAGGCGCGCGATCGGGTGCGCAGCGCCCTGGCGAACTGCGGCTTCGAGTTTCCAGCCGGTCGCGTGATCGTCAATCTTGCGCCAGCAGACTTGATCAAAGAAGGCAGCCGCTTCGATCTGGCCATCGCGATAAGCATCCTGCGTGCCACGGGCCAGATAAGTCCGCCTTCCCGGACGGCGGCGCCATGCGAGTTCCTCGGCGAGCTGAGCCTCTCCGGAACGCTGCGTGAAATACGCGGCTGTCTGTGCGCGGCCCTGCATTTGACCCCCGGCGCGACGCTGGTGGTGCCGTTGGCGAACGCAAGCGAGGCCGCCCTCGCCGCCGACCGCATGCTGCCGCTGGCGCATCTGAGCGATGTCGTGCGAATGTTGACACTGCCGGGCAGTGCGCGGAGCAGATTTCGGCCGCCTGTTACCAGTCGTCCCGACACGGGTTGTGCCAATGCAAGGCATGCCGGAGACCAGCCCGACAGCGCGCAAGAAGACATCCTCGGTCAACTCGCTGCCAAACGGGCGCTCGTGGTCGCTGCGACCGGCAGCCATCACCTGCTTATGATTGGCCCGCCGGGAACCGGCAAATCCTTGCTCGCACGCCGCCTGCCGCAACTGCTACCGAATCTCGCTGAGCACAAAGCGATGGCGGTTGCGGCCGTCTATTCCGCGATCGGGCTCGCGCGCCGTGAGATCGACCAGCCGCCACTGCGCAATCCCCATCACAGCATTTCAGTGGCCGCGATGGTCGGTGGCGGCAGTTCGCCGCGACCCGGTGAAATCTCCCTGGCGCACCACGGGGTCCTCTTTCTCGATGAGTTGCCCCATTTCAAACCCAGCGTGCTCGATGCACTGCGTGAGCCGCTGGAGACGCACGAAATCAGCATCGTCCGGGCGAAGGGCCGGGCACGGTTTCCAGCCGAGTTCCAGCTGCTTGCCGCGATGAATCCCTGTCCTGCAGGACTCAGTTGCAGTACCAACAGTTGCCGCTGTCGGCCGGACCAGGTGCAACGCTACCTCAGTCGGATATCCGGACCACTACTGGATCGCATCGACCTTCACGTGAGCGTGCCCGAGGTGCCGCGGGAGCTTCTGCTGGCCGGTGCGCCGAACGAGTCCGACACGATAAAAGCCACTGCCGAAGATGTCTTACGAGCGCGTGAGCGCCAGCTGCGGCGGCAGGGAAAACTGAACGCCCAGCTCCGGGGCAGGGAACTCGATCCCAACCACATACTCGATAAAACGGGGCGCGCGCTGTTGCGCCGGGCAGCCGAACGTTACCGGCTTTCCGCCAGAGGATTTCACCGGGTTCTGCGGCTGGCGCAGACAGTCGCCGACCTGGAGAACAGTAAAAGGATAGTGCCTGCACATGTTGGCGAGGCGTTGAGCTATCGGGCGCTGGATTGGGCAGATCTCGGCAGTCCAACTCGTTACGACTAACAGCCTGTTGTAAAAAAGCGCGCGCCCTGCAACACGCTGTTAGGGTACCTGATCAACCATGAACTGCACGGCTGCGCCCAGTTCATCATCCGAACAGCTCATGCACGTGCCACGCGGCGGCATCAGCCCAAGGCCATTGAGAGTACTGCTGACCATCACCTCCATGCCTTTAGCAATACGCGGCTGCCAGGCTTCGGAATCGGCGAAGAGCGGTGCGTTACTGGCGCCCGTCGCATGACAGGCAAAGCAGAATTGATTATAGACATCCTCTCCGGATTGCGGCCCGCTGCTCACAGGGGCGGCGGCCTGGCCGCAGTCGGAACCTGCGCGACACAACGCGCCGAACGGTTCCAGGCGTCCACGAATCTCATCAGCAGAGCCGGGCGGGACGACTTCGGCGGAAGCAGACAGGGTTAATCCAAGCAACGTGCACAATGCGAATGCCCTCAATGCAGACGCGCTGAAAGCGAGTGCAGAAATTGGTCGAGTAGTATTTTTCACTCAGCCCTCCCGGTGCAACGGCGGGCGATTATAGCTTCGTTACCCGGTGGCGTCGAACAGCTCCCGGCCAATCAGCATGCGCCGAATCTCACTGGTGCCCGCACCGATCTCATAGAGCTTTGCATCCCGCAGCAGGCGTCCGGTTGCGTACTCGTTGGTGTAACCATTGCCACCCAGCGCCTGAATGGCTTCGCAGGCCATCCAGGTTGCCTTCTCGGCTGCATAGAGAATGCAGCCCGCCGCATCGAATCTCGAGGTTCGCCCCGCATCGCACGCCTGCGCCACGGAGTAGACATAGGCCCGACAAGCGTTCGCCGTGGTGTACATGTCGGCAATTTTACCCTGCATCAACTGGAACGTGCCGATCGGTTGGGAGAACTGTTCGCGCTCGTGGATGTATGGCAGGACGATGTCGAGACAATTCTGCATGATGCCCAGCGGTCCACCTGCCAGCACGACGCGTTCGTAATCCAAGCCACTCATCAGAATTCGCACACCCTGGCCTACCTCACCGAGCACTTGAGTTTTCGCCACCTCACAGTCTTCGAAGACGAGTTCACAGGTATCTGATCCGCGCATGCCGAGTTTGTCGAGTTTTTGCGCCGTACTGAACCCGCTCATGCCTTTATCGATCAGGAAGGCGGTGATGCCTTTGGCTCCAAGCGCGGGATCAACGGTTGCGTATACCACGAGCACATCCGCACCGGGGCCGTTGGTGATCCACATTTTGTTGCCATTGAGCACGAAGAAATCGCCTTTGTCCCGCGCTCGCAGCTTCATGCTCACCACATCGGAACCCGCGCTCGTCTCGCTCATGGCAAGCGCGCCGAGATACTCGCCCGATATCAGTTTCGGCAGATACCGCGCTTTCTGGTCAGCGGTCGCGAATCGACGGATTTGATTTACGCAGAGATTGGAGTGAGCACCATATGACAAACCAACGGACGCAGAAGCCCGGCTGATTTCTTCCATGGCTATGCAGTGGGCCAGATAACCCAGGCCGGCTCCGCCATCAGCTTCATCCACGGTGATCCCCAATAGTCCGAGATCACCAAGTCTGGGCCAGAGCTCCCTGGGAAATTCGTTGTTCGCATCTACTGCCGCAGCAATGGGTGCGATCTCACGTGCGGCAAACTGGCGAACCGTTGCGCGCAGCATGTCCATCGTCTCACCGAGACCAAAATCAAATTCCATCTGTCTACCCGTCCACCTTTGCCGTGCGTCGACCTATGATAACAATCAGCCACTCATTCGAGGAACGTCAGGCGGCGTTGCGGCCCCTGGAACGATTGGGGTCGAAAATCGAAACTGGGGCGGGCGGTTCATGGAATTCACTGAGCAGCAACTGCTCCTTGTCCAGCCACACCACCCTGGCTGCAGACTTCACATGGCCGAAGCCCTTTACGCCCTGTGGCAGTTCCGCAATTTTCTGTGCCAGAGCCAGATTCTGCCTGGTCAGGCTCCCGAGAAGTTCGCTGACGACCGTTTCGAAATGCGCGATCATCCAGCGTTCTTCCTTGCGCTCGGCGCCGTAACCGAACGGATCGAACCACCTGCCACGGACAAATTTCAGTTTCGCCAGTATCCGGTACAGCGGTCGCACCCAGCCCCCGAAACGACGCTTTTTCGTGCCCAGCGCAGGGGGCGCCAGAAGATACTGCAAGCTGTAGTCGCCCTCGAACTGACCCTCGAGACGCGCCTGCCAACGGCCATCGCTATACAACCTTGCCACTTCGTACTCATCTTTGTAGGAAAGGAGCTTGGCGTAGCTGCGGGCGATTGCGGTTGTCAGGCCTTCACCGTCCGGCTGCAGCCTGTGTTCGGCAATCTGTACCCGGCGAATGAGATTCTCGTACTTCTGCGCGAGCAACCCGTCCTGATACTCGCTCAGATGCCGTACCCGCCGTTCAATGAGTTCATCGAGACTGTCATCAGCAGCAACGGGGTCCATGGCGCTCGACCGCATCGTCTGCTCATCCAGCGCAAGACTCGCTGGATTCCACGCAGCAATTCGACCGAAGTGAAACGATTTCTGATTTGCCTCGACCGCGACGCCATTGAGCTCCATTGCGCGTTCCAGCGCGTCGATGCTGACCGGAATGAGGCCCTGTTGATAGGCATAGCCCAGCAGGAAGACGTTGAGCGTCGCCGTATCGCCGAGCAGCTGCTCGGTCATTCGCGCGGCATCCACCAGTTCGTGGCGACTCGTGAACGCGCTCAGTCGCGACAGTCGTTGCTGGTCGTGAGTATCGGCATCCTGGCGCAGCACAAACTCCGCAGTAGGCACCACGCTGGTGTTGATGACGGCCAGGGTCGAATCCTTGTTCAACAATGTCAGCGCGTCTTTACTGGAACCGGTAATCAGATCGCAGGCCAGTATCAGATCCGCTTTCGACGCCGCAATTCGGGTGCCGTGAATGTCTTCGTTCCTGCTGGCGATTCGGATGTGACTGAAGACGGCGCCGCCTTTTTGCGCAAGTCCGGTCATATCCAGCGTACTTGCCGCCTTACCATCGAGATGTGCTGCCGTCCCAAGCAGTGCGCTGACCGTGACCACTCCCGTGCCGCCAACACCCGCAACCACCATGTTCATGGGCATGTCACCCACTGCGACAAAATCCGGTACCGGAGCGCGCATTCGTAACTCGGCAAGCCCGATGTCCAGTCCCTGTTTTTTCCTCAGGTCGCTGCCTTTGACCAGGACGAATGCCGGGCAGAAGCCGTTCACACAACTATAGTCCTTGTTGCAAGAAGTCTGGTTGATCTGCCGTTTGATACCAAACTCCGTGACAAGCGGCGCCACGGCCACACAATTAGACTTCACAGAACAATCGCCGCAGCCCTCACACACCGCATCGTTAATCATCACCCGGACGTCTGGATCTTCGGCCAGACCGCGCTTGCGGCGGCGGCGCAATTCGGTCGCACATGTCTGTTGATAGATGATTGCCGTGCAGCCTTCCAGCTCACGAAACCGACGCTGGATCGCATCGAGATCATCCCGGTGCGACACCTTCACTGTGAGCCCAGACAGCGCCTTCGGTGCATCGCTGACAACCTCGATGTGGCGTACGCCTTCGGCTGCAAGCTGAGCCACCATTTCCTGCACGCTCAACATGCCGTCGACCGGCTGGCCACCTGTCATTGCCACCGCGTCGTTGTAGAGAATCTTATAGGTGACGTTCACTCCCGCTGCCACCGACTGGCGGATAGCAAGCAGGCCAGAGTGAAAATAAGTCCCATCTCCGAGGTTCACAAACAGATGCTTCTCCCCGGTGAACGGTGCCTGACCGGTCCAGTTGACGCCTTCGCCACCCATCTGGGTAAAGGTTGATGTTTCCCGGTCCATCCATTGCGCCATGTAGTGACAACCAATTCCGGCCGACGCACGGCTGCCTTCGGGTACCTTGGTTGAAGTGTTGTGCGGACAGCCTGCACAGAACATCGGCAGCCGGTCTGTTTTTGCCTGCCCGGTAACCGGCGCCAGGCGGGCGAACTGTGCCTCGAGCTGCTCGAGATACGTCCGATTGGGAACTGCTGGCAGATACCGGGCGAGCGCCATGGCAACGTTGGCTACCGACAGTTCGCCAGTAGCGCTGAGCAGTGACTGGCCGTTCTCATCACGCTTACCGACAATGCGGGGTCCGGGCTCGCCGTAAAGCAATTCCTTGATTTCTGTCTCGACGAACGCGCGCTTTTCTTCAACAACCAGGAGTGTCTGCAGCCCACGACTGAACGACGCAATCGCAGTTTCATCCAGCGGCCAGCTCATGCCCAGCTTCAATACCCGCACACCGGCATTTTCCAGGGCTGCGCCATCGGCCAGTCCGAGTTCAGCCAACGCCTGGCGGACGTCAAGGTAGGCTTTGCCTGTAGTGACGATGCCGAGTTGCACAGCCGCGGCACCCGGCTGTGCACCCTCTTGTGCGCCAAAGATGCGATTGATGCCATTGGCCGTGGCGAAGGTCACTGCAAGTGGCAACTTGACTTCATGCAGCAGAGATTCCTGATCGAGCGCGGCACGACCGGTTGTGATATGGACGTCGTGCTCGTGCACCGGACGTATAAAATTCTCGCGAACTGGCTCAATGTGCACTGTCGCCGAGCTGTCCATCGTGTCAGCCAATGCAATGAGGCCCGACCAGCATCCCGTGTAGCGCGACAGCGCCCAGCCAAAAAGTCCGAAGTCGAGCACATCCTGCACATTCGCAGGATTCAGAACGGGAATGCCGAGGTCTTTCAGCGTGAGTTCACTATGACTCGGCAGGGTAGAGGATTTGCAACCGTGGTCATCACCAACCACCAGCACAACGCCACCATTGGGCGCAGTCCCTGCCGCATTGGCGTGACGGATTGCATCACCCGCGCGATCAAGTCCGGGCGCCTTGCCGTACCACATGCCGAATACGCCATCGACGCTTGCCTGTGGAAACAACCCCACCTGCTGGCTACCCCAGACAGCGGTAGCGGCCAGCTCCTCGTTGACACCGGGTTGAAACTGGATGTTGCGAGCGCTGAGTTCGCTCTGGATTTTCCATAAAGCCTGATCGAGCCCACCAAGCGGGGAGCCTCGATAGCCAGAAATGAAGCCGCCTGTCTGCAGGTCATTGCTGGCATCGTAGCGATGCTGTTCGAGCAACGCGCGCACCAACGCCTGGATGCCACTTATATAGATGACACCGCTCTTCTGGTGATAGCGGTCGTCCAACGTGAAATCTTCTCTGAGCATGATCGCACCTTATTACTTCATTCAGCCGGGTCAAACGACCTGGCGAGCCTGAATCAGCTTGCGCTGCGTCCTGATGCTGGGCCGCTGCTGGATCGGCAGTTGGAATGGCCGCTTTTTATGCCCGGCAGTTTAGCGCGACGCTGCTAGGATAGGGTTGCTTTTTTGCTGTAAACACCCAAAATACGCGAAAAATTTACTAATTCAGTTGATATATTAGGAAATTGTCCTATTCACATGCTTGACGCATTTGACATGCGCATACTGCGTGAACTGCAGGCCGACGCCGATGTTTCGATGCATGAACTCGGTGAGCGGGTCGGGCTGTCCCACACACCGTGTTGGCGTCGCATCAAAAAGCTCGAAGCGCAGGGCATCATTCGCCATCGGGTGATATTGCTCGACGCCGATGAGCTCAATCTCAGCGTCAACGTATTCGTCCAGTTGAGCTTGAAATCGCAGGATGAAAAAGCCCTCAATCGTTTCGAAGCCGCGGTGCAGCAGGTGAACGAAATCGTTGAGTGCTACACCGTATCGGGTGATAAAGATTTTCTGCTGCGGGTTATCGTCGAAGACGTGAGTGCGTACGAGCGGTTGTTGAAGAGCACGCTCGTTCACCTGCCTGAGGTCGGCAACATGAGTTCGACGTTTGCGCTGCGACAAGTGAAATACACCACGGAATTACCGATCCACCAGCAATCTGTTGACGTCCTGTCGCGAGACTAGCAGCGTGTTTTCAACACCCTGCTAGGAACCTGTCTCGGCGAGAGTTACGAGTTCCACTCCTTCTTCGACTCGATCTCCAACGGCGAAATGCACCGCGCTTACACTGCCAGCGTGAGGTGCTTTTATCGCATGTTCCATCTTCATCGCTTCGATCACCAGCAACACCTGATCGGTGGTGACCTCGTCACCCGCTTTGACCGCAACACTGAGTACCTGTCCGGGCATGGGCGAGATGAGTCGTTCACCCTGTGCACTCTGATCGTCGAACTGGCCGGCATCCACCACCTCCAGGCGCAGTCGTTCCGTGTCCCCATCGCGGATGACATAGATGCTGTCGTCCTGGCGAATGACGGTGGCGCTGATTTCAGTGGTGGCCTCGTCGCCCTTGATGTTGAACTCGATACGTTCGCCGGATCTGCGAAGATTGCGGATCTCGTAGCCTCGCTCGGCCACACGCACTATCGTCACCTCTGCGATTTCAGAGCTCGCCTGCGCTGGCACGGCCGTGACAGCGCTCGCACTTACCAGGGATTTGTCCCGTTTGAAGGACTGGCGATACCCGCCTGGCAAGTTCAATCTGAAGCCGTCAGCACGACACCAGGAACCCGGGCCGGCCGCTGCGGCCTGCAGGGCAAGCAGCGCGCAGATTACGCCGGTGTCGTCACGTGCAGTGACGAGCTCAGCGTGACAATCGTCCGCCAGGTGTGTGGTGTAGTCGCCGCGACGAAACTGTTCGTGGCCAAGCACGGCCCGCAGGTAGCCGACGTTGTGCTCAATGCCGGCAAGCTCCACCGCAGCCAGTGCTGCATCCAGCTGCGAAATTGCTTCCGCTCGATCGCGCCCATGGGAAATTAATTTGGCGAGCATCGGATCGTAATGCATGCTCACCGTGTCCCCCTGCGTAACTCCGCTGTCGACGCGAATATTTGCGGGGAACTTCAGCCGCAGGAGATCGCCTGCTGAAGGCAGAAATTTCCTGCGTGGGTTTTCGGCATAAATCCGGGCTTCGACACTATGACCCTGCAGGGTGAGCGCCGATTGTTCGAAATCCAATTCTTCACCGTCGGCGATGCGCAGTTGCCATTCCACCAGATCGAGTCCGGTTATCGCTTCGGTGACCGGATGCTCGACCTGTAGACGCGTGTTCATCTCCATAAAATAGAAATCCGTGCCTTCCGCAATGAACTCAACGGTACCGGCACCGAGATACTCGACCGATCGGGCAGCATTGATCGCGGCTTCGCCAAATGCTGCGCGGGTGGCCGCATCAATTGCAGGAGCGGGAGCTTCCTCGATGACCTTCTGATGACGCCGCTGCACCGAGCAGTCTCGCTCAAACAGGTGTAACGTCCTGCCCGTGCGATCCGCCAGTATCTGCACCTCGATGTGTTTCGGTGCGTGCAGGTACCGCTCCAGCAGAACACGATCATCACCAAACGCTGCTTTTGCCTCGCGCCGTGCCGCGTTAAGCCCGCTCAGAAAATCGGATTCTGTA
>JAPUFN010000351.1 GCA_027293665.1 Gammaproteobacteria bacterium
ATGCCTGAGTTACTGTCCTCGTGATCAGGCGGAACCAGTCGCTCGTCGCTCGGCACGACAGTCACCTTGTGCCACGGTAGCTTGTATCGTCGCAAGATCCGAAATGTTGACCGTGGCGAAGTGCCGCCAGTAACCACAATCAAAGACTTTGAATTCAGTCATGTTTGACGTGCCCGGTTCGCGCCATTGCCGGTGGTCTCCATCGAAACAGTGGAGCTACATAACCTTCCGGAAACTGCTTCTTTTCTGCGGCCAACCCCACAAAGCCGTCGGTTCCCGCCAGCGACGTGAGATCCCCGGAAGTGTTGGGTGGATTGGGTTGAGCCTGCAGCTGTCCGTCCGTGGATGCGCGGAGTCTGATGGGTAGAAACCAAGTCAACTTTGCGGCGAACTCCACTGCATCGGCAAGTTTTACCCGCTCCAACAAACCGCTGGTTTTTCCGAGCATATGCTCCAACGCCGGCAAAACGTAGCGATACAGGCATACCAGCACCGACACCGGGTTGCCCGGTAGCGCGAACACCAACTGACCATCCGGACCTGTTCCGAACCACAGCGGTTTTCCCGGCCGCTGGGCTACGCAATGGAAATGAACGGTAACGCCCATCGCATCCATAATCGCCGGAACATGATCGTGCTTGCCCATGGACACGCCGCCGCTTAACACCAGGACCTCGCTCTGGCTCAGTTGCGCTTCGATTTCACGGCGCATGACAACCGGTTCGTCGGGCAGGTGCGCGGAATGTATGTCAGTAAAACCCGCGACGCTTAGCGCGGCAACGATGCCATACGGATTGGAACGCCGCACCTGATACGGCGCGATCGGCCGGCCAGGGTCCACGAGTTCGTCTCCGGTTGAGATGACCGATATCCTGGGCCGCCGTGCAACGGGCACGCTGGCCTGTCCAGCCGCGGCAAGTACGGCGACTTCGGTCGCCCCCAGAAGTGTGCCTGCTTCCAGTACCCGCGTCCCACGGGGCCGGTCCGAACCTCGGCGGTGAATAAACTGACCTGCCTTTGGTGTAACACCATCGCGCAGTTCCGCGTGCCCCTCTGAGATTTCGATATCTTCCACCGGGATCACACAGTCGCAGCCCGTCGGGAGCACAGCGCCGGTCATGACTTCGATACAGGCGTCGTCACTCTTGAGCTGCTGAGGTGGTTCACCTGCGGCTTGAACTGCCTGCACACCATATCTGCGCCGCCCTTTGTTGAACGCGCCGTGGTGTGTCGCGATACCGTCCATCATGACGCGGTCGAATGGTGGCTCGTCTCGTTCAGCACACACCTCGGTGCGCAGTACCTGGCCCACCGCATTACCCAGTGAGCAGTTGATGATCTGTGTGGGCTTGATTTGCTGCGCGATGAGCGTCTCGGCTTGCTCCACGCTGATCATGGATTTAGCCATTCGCGAATACTCCTGGCGTCAAAACCAACAGACGCACGGCAACATAGAGGATTAACACGCCCGTGATTCGGCGTATCCAGATCGGCGATAGATACTGCCGGTTAATTCTGTTGCCGATCAGGCCACCTGCAAGCACGGTCGGGAAAAGCCAAACATGATTTGTTACTGCACCGAGCATGTCAAAGTGTTGCAGTTTCAGTAGTTGCCCGCCCAGACCGGCGACGGAGTTTGTCATGATGAATACGCTGCACGCGCCAGTGATGATGCGAGCCGCGTTCCAGTTCAACAGGTGCAGTATCGGCGCAAGAAAAATACCGCCGCCGATCCCCACAATGCCTGCGAGTAATCCGATACCGCCTCCAATCCCTGCGTGAACAAGCGCGTTGTTGGACCGCATGGAGCGTTTGATGGTCGGACCCAGGCGCAGATCTTGAGTAATCAATAAAACACCCGAGACGAGCAAAGCCACGCCCAGCAACAAAGTGAACATCCATTTCTGCACCGGTATTAAACCACCGATGAAAGCCATGGGCACTGAGGCCGCAAGTATAGGCAATAACCCTCGCCAGGGCACATAGCCGTGGCGCGCAAATTGAACGCTACAGCTCGCGGTCACGATGATGTTGCAACCCAACGCAATGGTCGGTAATGCACGGTAATCCACTTCCGATAACACCAGTAATGCGCTGTAGGTAGACCCGCCACCAAGTCCCGCCATGGCGTACAAAAGCGCGGTGATGAAAAACGCGAATACCAGCCAGGTCATGGCCAGGTCCCGGTCCGAAGTCCGGTGATACCCCCTCGTTGAGAGTAAATATTTCCATGACCACGCTGGCGCAAAAGTTCGGCGAGGATCCGGCTGCGAAAACCGATCCCGCAGCACAACAGGTACCGCTGATCCGCATCCAGAACATTGGTTTCACTGAACAACTGCTCGGCAGGGATGTTCACATGGTTGAGTTCGTTCAGCGGGTCTGCATCGGTTTCCATCCGGTCACGGATATCCACGATCGTGAATTCTGTTCGCTGATGGGAAGGGAGCGTTGTCAGATCGACTTCCACCGACTCTATGGTTTCATCGGTTCCGTGCAGCGTACTCAGCGGCGTGGCATGGCTACATACCAGACAATTGTCGTCCGGGCGGGTTTCTACGAGGCGTGTCCGGTAGCTGCGGAGGTCGAACAGCAACATGTGCCCTTTCAGAGAGTCGGGAAAACCCAGCAGAAATTTCAGCGCCTCCACGGCCTGAAGCGCCCCGAAGACACCGGCAACCGGCCCCAGTACGCCCGCGGTCGCACAGTTGCCGAGGTGACCGGTAGCGGGTGGTTCTCGCCAGAGACAGCGCAGGCACGCGCCTTTGTCTGACGGATCATAGAGCTGCAGCTGACCTTCATACTGGTACACGCTGGCCGCGATGAGTGGCGTCGATGTCAGTACCGCCGCGTCGTTCAGCAGGAAGCGGATGGCAAAGTTATCGGTGCAATCCAGCACCAGATCATGTTCAGCAAATAGCTGTTCGACATTGGCCGCGGTCAGGGGCGCTTGGATGCTAGCCAGTTCCACCGCGGGATTCAGGGCTTCGAGGCGACGCAGGGCGAGTCGTGTTTTGCTCTCGCCGACGCCTTCAGTGTCGAACAGGATCTGCCGGTGCAGGTTGCTGGCCTCAAGGGTGTCCCGATCGCACACAGTGACGCGACCGACGCCGGCGGCGGCAAGGTACATCAGGGCAGGGCTCCCCAGCCCACCCGCACCGATCACCAACACACGACTGTCTGTAAGACGTTGCTGGCCGTCCGCGCCGACTTCGGGGAGGCAGATCTGTCGCGCATAACGGGCCGCACGGCCGTCATCGGATTCTCCATGCGCGGCGCAACGTTGACAGTTGACCCACTCCGCATCGCCATCGGTGTAGTGCTCTTTCTTCCAGATGGGCACCTCGGCCTTGACGCGGTCGATGATGTACCGGCAGGC
>JAPUFN010000352.1 GCA_027293665.1 Gammaproteobacteria bacterium
TCGAAAGAGACGATATCCCGAGAGAAATCCGGAGAGAAATAGAGGTAGCGCGATGGCAGCTCGATACGCATTCGGAGTCCTACTAGGCGCATTTGCGACGTTCCTGCTGTTTTTGATCATGCAGTCAGTGATCAAGAGCGATAAAAGCGGTTTGACGGAAGGAGCCCAGGGCAGGATCGTGGATTTCGTCCGGCTGCAGGACGATGAGGAAATTGAGATTAAAAACCGCAAACCGGAACCGCCTCCGCCACCGGATGAGCAGCCGCCCGACGCGCCCAAGCCCCAGTTTGACTCGAGCGATGTCTCCCAGGGCGTGGATATCGGCCTGGTTGATGTAAATATCGATCTCAATGTGGGTGGCATTGGCGGATTCAGTTCAGATGGCGACTATCTACCGATCGTAAAAGTCGCACCGGTCTATCCACGGCGCGCGCAAACACGGGGTATCGAGGGTTATGTAATTCTCGAGTTCATCGTCACCAGGACGGGTGCTGTGGCCAATCCAGTCGTTATCGAATCCAAGCCTCCGGGCATATTCGATCGTGCAGCTCTCAATGCAGCGCTGAAATTCAAGTACAAGCCGAAAGTTGTCAATGGCGAGGCAATTGACGTGGCCGGGGTGCGTAACAAGATCACGTTTGAGCTTCAGGATTAGGCGGGAGTGGCAAGTCGGATGAAACAAGACCCTGTAGTGCGAAGCAGCATGATGTCCAGACAGGCAGTGAGGTCAGGATTTCTGAGCATAGTCATGGCGGCGGTTTTATATATCGTCGCACCGGTAACGGCGGAGTTCGGCATCGTCGGTATGAGCGCGTCCGCTGCAGAAGAGAAACCACAGAAAACCCGCCGCGTTCCTTCAATGAGCGAGTCGACCTTCAAGAAACTCTCCGAGGCCCAGGAATACATTGATCTCAAGGATTACGCCGGCGCCCTGGAAGTGCTGCAAAACATGCTCAATCGGTCGCGGCGCTTAAACGGCAACGAGATCGGCCAGGTCCACAATATGCGTGGATTCGTCTATTTCTCAATGGAAGATTACGATTCAGCGCTTGCCGAGTATCGCCAGGTAATCGACCAGGGCGAAGACATTCCGGAAGGTCTGGAGACCACGACACTCTACACCCTGGCGCAGCTGAGTTTTGTTGCTGAAAGATATCAGGATGCATTGAGCTACATGGAAACCTGGATTTCAAAGGCTAACAACCCGGGGCCTGCACCGCATATCTTCATGGGCCAGGTTTACTACCAGATGAAGGAGTATCCGTCTTCAATCGTGCAGATTGAGCTCGGGATTGCGGTTGCGACAGAACGGGGTACGACGGTCAAAGAAAACTGGTGGTCGCTGCTCAACTACCTCTACTTCGAAGAAGAGAACTGGGACAAGGTGCTGGAGATCCTGGAGATACTGGTGCGCGATTTCCCGAAACGCGACTACTGGATACGGCTGGCGGGCGTTCACGGTCAGCAGGGCCATGAGAAGGAGCAGGTCAACGCCATGCAGGCGGCCTATACCGCAGGCTTCCTCGACAGAGAACGCGACATCACCAACTTTGCGGGCCTGCTCATGCAGGAACAGGTGCCATTCCGGGCTGCCGTGGTGATGGCCAAAGGGTTCGAAGACGGCAATATCGAAGAGACTGCAAAAAATCTTCGCGGTCTCGGCCAGGCCTGGCAACTCGCCCAGGAGACCGATAAGGCGATTCCCGTGTTCGAAGCGGCGGGGAAATTGTCCGATGACGGCAGAATCTTCGAACGATTGGCACAACTCTACCTCAATGACGATCAATACCAAAAGTGCGTGACGGCATCCGACCGCGCGCTAGACAAGGGCGGGCTGCGTAGGGTGCAGCAAGCCCATATCGTCAAGGGGATGTGTCAGTTCAATAACGACAAATTGCGCACTGCGAGAGTCTCGTTTGTTGAGTGTCGCAATCTATCGCGCAAAGACGACGACAAGAACAATCAACGCATCTGCCAACAGTGGATTACGTATATTGACCGCGAGTCAACCCGCCTGGCCGCACTCGCGAGTGCCATATAAGCAGTTCCACTGCTTCATGAACGTAGATGGGCCGGTCACACCGGCCCATTTTATTTGGAGAACTGATGTTTACCGGAATCGTGCAGGGTTTATGCAGAATTTGTGAAGTCAGCGATGAGGTGAATCTGCGACGCCTGACGGTCGACATTGGGGAGATGGCAGATGGCGTTGCGCTTGGCGCCTCGGTTGCCATCAATGGCACATGCCTCACGGTGACGGCGGAGCAGGAAGGCCAGCCGACGTTCGACGTGATCAGCGAAACGCTCAAGCTGACCAACCTCGGTGATCTGGTAGTTGCGGATCTGGTCAACGTGGAACGGTCGTTTCGGGTCGGTGATGAAATTGGTGGCCACATATTGTCGGGCCATATTTCCGCCAGCGTTGTTGTTGCTGAGGTTGTCGAGGCGCAGAACACGCGCGATGTTTATTTTCGTGTACCTGAGCGTTGGATGAAGTACCTGCACATGAAGGGGTTTGTTGCACTCGATGGTGCAAGTCTGACAATTGCCTCAGTGAATGCCGAAGAATGTACCATCAGCGTCAGCCTCATTCCTGAGACGATCGCGAGGACAACGCTGGGTAGGATCCAACCGAACGCGCGGGTCAACCTGGAAGTGGATTCTCAAACTCAAGCCGTGGTCGATACGGTAGAGCGAGTGCTCGATTCACCGGGTTGGCGAGATCGCCTTAGTGCGCATGGCCAGGGTGGCTAGAAACTCGGGTTAGTAACTCCAGAAGTAACTCAAGTAGCAACGGCGGTGCTGTGCATCTGCCGAAGGTTGCCGATGACGGCCTGCAACGCACGATCGAACACCTGGGATTCGGCGAGAATGGTAAGCGTGCCAGCGTCGAGATCCGCTGCCAGTCCCAGCCGACTGTTCTCCGCCACCTTCATGCCACGGCGATTGACGAAGATGTAGCGTTCCCCGGGTTCGATGATGGTTGCGAGTTTGCAACGTATCGTCTCACTTTCCTCAGTCCTGATTTCTACCCAGATACCCTCTGACATCAGTTTGATTTTCTCAATCGATTCAGGTGTCGCGGTGATGGAATCGTCCGCGACTGGAGCTTCCTGCGGGGTCGTGAGGGTGACTTCTGCCATTTCTTCGAAGTCTTTGTCAATCCGCGGGAGGTCATCGTTGTCGAGAAACTCGTTATCGTAGGATGCCACGAGTTCCAGATGTTTCTGCACGGTTGAGAGGAGTGATTGACCTTCCGTATCGGTTATCTGAATCTGATGCATGCCGCCGGCAATTTTCGTCAGCAGCATCTTCCTCATCTCATTTCTGTGTTCGATATCCTCGGCCGTGTCCAGCGGCTGCAGCGACCAGAGCAGATCGTCGAGTGTCTGCACGTGCCTTTGCCAGACCGGTGATTCAGTGCCT
>JAPUFN010000353.1 GCA_027293665.1 Gammaproteobacteria bacterium
CCGTGGGCAGGCTGCAGCAGCGCCTTGGTATTCCCGGTTCTACCCTGTCGCACCACATCGGTCATCTGGTGAGTTGCAAACTTGTCACGCAGAAGCGGGAAGGCCGCGTTCTGCGCTGCACGGTAAACTACGCGAAGATGAATGCGCTGGTGGCATACCTTGTCAAAGAGTGCTGCCAGGATGCCGGGGGCTGCTGATGAGCCGAAAGCTCACCGCCGAGTTCGTTGGCACGTTGCTGCTGCTCGCCACGGTGGTGGGTTCGGGCATCATGGCTGAAAACCTCGCGGGCGGAAACGCAGCCCTTGCCCTCCTTGGCAACACTATCGCAACCGGCGCAATTCTGGTCGTCCTGATCCTGATGTTCGGTCAACTCAGCGGGGCGCATTTCAATCCAGCGGTGACTCTGGCATTCCTCATTCGCGGGGAAATTGCACCGTTGCCCGCCGCGGCTTACATGCTGGTGCAGATTGCCGGTGGTGTGACGGGTGTGTGGCTCGCACATGGTATGTTCGCGATTGACCTGCTGCAGATTTCAGTACACGGCCGCACGGGGACCGGTCAGTGGCTATCCGAAGCCGTGGCAACCTTCGGCCTGGTTGGCACTATTCTCGCGGTGCTGAAAACCCGCGCCGAAGCCGTACCTTTCGCAGTAGGGCTCTACATCATCGCTGCCTACTGGTTTACCGCATCGACTTCATTTGCCAACCCCGCGGTAACCATTGCTCGCGGTCTGACAGATACGTTTACCGGGATTGAACCTACCCACATCCCGGCCTTCATCGGCGCTCAGCTGGTCGGTGCGGTTATTGCCACCCTGCTGATGAACTGGCTGTTCAGCTGCAAATCGATTGATCGCTAAATGTCGCGCAGGAGCCCGACTCGGTCCAGCGCCTCCTCGAAGCGGGGGTCGTTGCGAATGGCGTTAACTATCGGCGACGTTCGCAGTAGAACGATCACAAGGAAAACTTTTTCGTTGATCGCCTGATCGAGCCAGAAAAATATTCGATCACGATCCGCAAGTCCGAGCGTCGCGTAAAACATGGCAGTCGGGCTCACATAATTTGTTCTGGCGCGATTCTCGAGATCAGTCACAATCCGTTCAGCTTCCGGCAACCGTCCTGCCTTACTCAAGATATAGGCCAGATAGCCGCGACTGGTGTATTCGTCCTGCGGCACTGCCTTTACAAGCTCGTCAAGCGGCTCAATTGCCGCGATGTCCCCGGTCTGGGCAAGAATGAGCGCCCGATTGCAACGGAGAAAGATTTTTTGATTCAAGTTCTGCTCGAGCAGCAGTTCTCTGTCGAGTCGCGCAACCGCCTCATCGCTTCGACCCGCAGCGACCAGCGCCAAGTCGTAGAACAAACCCCCAGCGAACGGGTCCAGCAACAGGCTGCGCTCGTACTCGATGAGCGCTTCATCGATTCTGCCCAGCATCAGGAGCAGATTCGCAAGATCGATTGAAATCATGTTGGGTGCTATCGCCTTGGCATTGCGATACACGGTTTCCGCCGATCGATAATTGCCCGCCGCGCGCTCGAGACGTCCGAGCAGCAGCAGCGCCTGCGGGTCCTCAGGATTCAGACTCAACGCCGTCTCGACTGCGCCACGCGCCGTCGGGTAGGCCTGCGCTGCCGGAATCCGTCCACCGAGTCGAGTCAGGTAGGCACGGGCGAGTAGTGCATGTGCAGACTGGAACGTAGGATCTGCAACGGTTGCTCGCCTGGCGTAGTCAGCGACAAGATCCCAGCGCGCGAACGACTGGTAGTACATCGCCGTCAGGTAGTGGTTGTAGGCTTCGAAATTGTCGGTTCGATCACGGGCGATTGCACTGATTCCCTCACGATACAGTGTCGATTTCAAACGCCTGGCAACCATCTCCGCAATCAGATCCTGAATCGCAAACACATCATCAATTTTGCGTTGATATGTTTCTGACCAGACCTGTTGGCCGTCGGTTGCCCGGACCAGTTGCACCATGATCCGTATATCGTCACCCGCCTTGCGCACGCTTCCATTCAGCAGATAACCCACGCCCAGGCGCTCACCCAGCGCCGGATCATCCAGCTCACTGTCGCCGAGGCGTTGTGAAGCTGAAATGGCCACCGTCCGCAGATCGGGAATCCGTGCGAGCACACTTTGAATCTCGGCCGCCATGCCATCGGCAAAATAGGCGTCCGCCGGATCCGGACTGAGGCTCGAGAATTTCAATACGGCAATTGAGTTATTCTGAGTCGTGTCCTGGGGTATTACATCCGAGGGCCCTCCAGCAACAGCCTGGTTGAGCTCCTGTGATTGCGATGAGAAATCCGGATCCCAGATCAGATAAACGATGACGGCCACCAGCAGTGTGATGATCGTCCAGTCGAGTCGCGCGTTTACCCACGGCGTCCCGGCAACCGGAGCCTCCTGTTCAGCGGTTTTGACAATTCCATCCGGGGTGATGTCGAAGATCCACGCCAGCATAACCACCAGCGGAAACAGGACGGCCAGGAGAATAATGAGCAAACGCTGTGACTCCGCGGGCAAACCCAGCGGCTCAAAGGCGACGTCACCTATCTGCAGAAGAATAAAGGAGCCCACGGCGTACATCCCGATCACGCGAAATACGCGCCGGCGTTTCAGCTCCGTAAAAAAGTTGCCCTCTCCCTCACTCATCGCGCGCTAGGATAGGTCAGCACCCCTGATTACTCCACCGCGGTGCTGCGCTTCAGGAACGATCCATTCGATCAGCAAGCATGGAACGAAATTGCTCCCTTGTGTTTACCCTGGGATAGGCCTCTGCGGGAACAGGCACTTCGAGAAACTCACACAACGCATCCCAACCCTGCGACGGGTCAAACACCAGCAGTTGTTCCGGCCCCAGGAGTTGCTGCACCCGTTCGTTGTGAGCGTTGTAGATCTCGATCACGTGCGCTTTATCGTCCATGCGTCCATCAAACACGCCATCCCAGATTACCTCGAAGGCCATCTCGACCCCCGCCCTTGCGACCGGATCGTCTGATTCACGCCAGGCGACGGACGATGGGTAGATCGTATTCATCACACTGTCGTACCACTGCTCCGGATCACGCAGACTGAGGATCACCTTTGCCGCGGGCCAATGCGCAAGTTGCGCTTCCCAGTAGTTGCAGGAAGGCCAGTCGACGCTCGCCTGATATCCGGCGAACAGCGCATCGAGATCGACCTCCTCACCACGCTCGATGCGTTGCCACAACTCCCGATGTTCGGGGTGTTCGCGTACCTCCATCATGTGATAGCACTTCACGAACCCGAGCTGTTCGAGCGCGTTTTTCAACGACAGGGTTCCGGTACGGCCGAATCCGGCACCGATGACATGCAACGCCATAGATTTCGTTTCCAGCAGGACAGATTCCCGAAAGCTTACCACCTGTGCCGGCATTGACCGCATAATGCCATTCATTCGTTAACTCACAAGAGCAACCACGCATGCTGACACTGGGCGCAATTCTGTATACAGACTTCGAACTGCTGGACCTCTATGGTCCG
>JAPUFN010000354.1 GCA_027293665.1 Gammaproteobacteria bacterium
CTTTAGTGACTTCGAGGAACTTACCGAAGGTACAAGCACTCTTGATGCGTTTGCTGCGAGCATCGCGCGAGGTGCGTATGTCCTGGTGGGTACCGGGCTCAGCGTTCAGGGCGTCGTATTTTTCCAGTTCAAGGTCGACGAAGACGGCCGCATGGATGCGTCATTCAACGTGCCGTTACGCTACCTTGTCGACAATGCTGGTTTAGGTCCGGATCTTGGGACCGGGCCCATTCGCCTTGCCTGCAGAAGCCAGTGCCCCGTGCCCTGGCATTCGGTCAATCTCTGGGAACCCGAAGGCGAAGGTGACGAACACCCGGCGCAGAAGCTGCAGAAAATCATCTGGCGCAATCGACTCGGACTCAAGCCCCAGAGCCTGATCACGAACAGAGTAGCGGAAGATTTCGTCTTGGAGGGTGCGCGTGATGATACGCGTGATCTTCAGGCAAAGCTGACCGAAGCGTTCGGCGAGGAAGGCAAGCTCGATCTGGAAAAGATGATCCGGCACCGGAACGAGCAGTTGACGGACGTTTCAACGAAGTATCGTTCCGATATGGAACAGCAACAGCAGACTTATCTCGATCAGATACGCAGCTGTCGCGATGAAATCCAGAAGCTCAAGGTCGAACTCAGAAACGAACGCGAGAGAAGCCGTCGCCTGCAGCAATTGCTGCGTGGCGGGCCTTAGGCAGTAGCAGCGCTGCCGCTGTAGACCGCCCACAGCGAAGCTGTAAACACCAGCATGAAAAGCAGCAAGAGCCCCGTCAGAAATCCCACCCCGGCTGCTCGCAGATTCGAATGCAGCGAACCACCCTGCGAGGTGTGGTAGGCGATTGCCGATCCCTGTAGTTGGGTTGCAAGGAAGTAAGCAATGATCGCCTGAAACACGTTATATGCCAGCGCCAGAACGGTGGTGTTTGGCAACAGCGTAGCAATTCCGATCAGCACGATGTAGATGGCTGCTCCCCACAATGCCCAGCGCTGCGCAAGCACCACTTTCCCCAGCGTGCGATAGTTCAGATAGAGCATGACGACCCCGGCCGCAAGCGAGCCGAGCACTGAGGCGATTACGACGCCCTGCACACTGTATAGACTGCCACCACGAACCTGATGGTGTTGTGGCGCCGGTGATTGATAGGGGTCAGACATGATTTGTGTTACCGGGCATCCTTCTTGATCGGAACCAACTATCATAATGAACCGCGCTCATAACGGAAGGGCGAACTGCATCACCGGTCCAGTTGACAGGAACTGCGTATGAGACTCGAAATATTCTCCGACCTGGTGTGCCCCTGGTGTTTCATCGGTAAACGTCAGTTGGACAGCGTGCTGGGCACGCCGGAAGGACAGGACGTCGACGTTGTCTGGCGTGCCTATCAACTTTACCCGAACATTCCACGCGAAGGGATGGTGCGGGATGAATTCATGAAGGTGCGCTTTGCTGGAACGGACACCGGCAGCGCGCGCGAGCGAATTCTCGGCGAGGCCCGAACTGCAGGAATAGAAATGGATTTCAGCCGTGCCGAACGCATGCCTAACACGTTCGACGGTCATCGACTGCTGCATCATGCACGACAACAGGAACTGGCAAATGCAGAGCTTGCTGGTGTGCAACACCGACTCGCGGAAACGCTGTTCAGCTTCTATTTTTGTGAAGGACGTGACGTTGGCAGTCAGGAGGTATTAATTTCCGCGGCTGAAGAAGTTGGCTTGGACGGGTCGGCAACCCGAGCGTTTCTGGGCAGCGATGCAAGTCGAATGGAAGTCGAGCACGAACTCGATCGCGCCGCAGTGGTTGGTGTCAGCGGAGTTCCGTGTTTTCTCTTTGCAGGTGCGTTTGCATTGCAGGGCGCGCAGTCAGCGGAAGTCATCGGGCAATTCCTCAGCCGTGCCAGGCAACGCCTTGCTCCGGATGCGACCGGCGACGTATAGCGGTTCTATTTCAGTTTTGGCAATACGAGTTTAGGCGCTACCGGTTGACTGAAAACATGTTTTGCGATGATGTCGTATACGTGACCGCACTGATCGCAGTGCACGATGAGATACCAGGGTTGTCTGGTCTTTGACCTCTCGATGCTTTCTTTCGAGGTAATGCTCTCAACGCCTGCAACACCGCAGTTTGGACAAGTCGGCTCTGCCATCTTTTCTCTACTTATACCTGCCGCTCAGGACAGACACTGATCCATATCATGCGCAGGCAGCGTACCGGTCGGTTTGCCGACGATCTTTGCAGGAACACCAGCCACAGTTACGTGAGCCGGGACATCCTCGAGCACGACACTGCCGGCACCGACTTTCGCGCCTTCGCCAACTTCGATATTGCCGATAATCTTACAACCGGCTGCGAGCAGTACACCGCGACGAATTTTTGGATGGCGATCGCCTGTGGTTTTACCCGTGCCGCCGAGTGTCACTGCGTGCAGAATGGAGACGTCGTCTTCAATGACGGCAGTTTCGCCCACGACGATACCTGTCGCGTGGTCGAGCATGATGCCCGAGCCGATTCTTGCCGCCGGGTGAATGTCGATACCCAGAGTGACACTGATCTGATTCTGAAAAAATTGCGACAGTGTCCTGCGTTCCTGGTGCCACAGCCAATGCGCGATTCGATGAGCCTGGAGCGCGTGAAAACCTTTGAAGAACAGGAAGGGTGTGGTGAGGTCCGTGCAGGCGGGATCGCGTGCATAGTTTGCGAGCATGTCTATTTCAGCGGCTCGCAGGATGTCTGGATCTGCCGTAAGCGCCTCTTTGATGACGTCCCGGATGAGCATGGTCGGCAGCATCGGATTATCAAGCTTTGACGCCAGGCGAAAACTCAAGGCGGAACCGAAACTGTCGTGATTCAGTACCGTTGCATGGAAATAGCTGCCGAGTATCGGTTCTTCAGCAGCCTTGGCGCTTGCCTCGTCCCGCATCAGCGCCCAGAGGTCATCCTTCGCTGAAATAACGCCGCCGGAGGTGTTCTGGGCCTGTTCGATGACTTCGCTGTAGCGCTCATCCAGCCGGTTCAAATTCGGATTACTGCTCATATCAGACTCCTCAGAAGGCCAAACAGCCTATGCCTGTAGCCTGAGAATGCAAGCGCACAGGGTTGATCCAGATAGACAGCGGAATCCACTGGCAAGTTCCGTGGCCAGACGAATCTCCAGATGGGGGATCAGCCATCGTCGGGGAGGTCGACATCTTTGATAATACCTGGATCTTCGACAGCGACTTCGATTACCTCAGATGCTGATCGTTGCAGTACCTCACGCGCGCCTGCATCGCCCTGCAGAGTTCTCAGCTCGGCGAAAAAGGTCGCATCGAACCCCACCGGGTGACCTCGCTTGTTGGCATATGTTGGGACGATGATCGCAGGCGAGGTCATTGCATCCATCTCAGCTTTGAGTTGCAGCAGGGTCTGCGGCAAGACGAAAGGCATGTCTGCCAATCCTATCAGCGCATAAGACCAGTCCGTTACCGCCGCAACACCAGCGGCCAGCGAGTGGCCCATGCCGAGATGGGCATCCTCAGCGACGATCACCCTGACAGGTGGTGAACGGTTTGCCAGCCAACCTGCAGCGGCGTCATCGGGATCGCGGATCACCACAACGAGATTGTCGAATACCTGGTACTTGTGCAGGGTAGCAAGAAGCAGCGGAGTGCCATCTGGTAACAGGTGTTGCCGTTTGTCACTGCCGAATCTGCGGGAGAATCCGGCGGCGAGTAGTAATGCGCCGCCGTGTCGAGCGCTAACCAGCACTCAGTGCGGCGAGTTGGTCAACGGCTGCCGCCTTCTTGTGCGCTCTCACCGCGGTAATCTCGGCGAGGATGGCGATCGCGATTTCCGGTGGAGTTTTACTGCCGATCGGTAAGCCGATGGGTGCGTGCAAGCGCGCGATTTCAGTGTCTGAAAGATCAAGCGCCTTGAGGCGGTCTCTTCTGCTTGCCGATGTCCTGCTCGAACCCATTGCACCGACGTAGAAAGCCTTGGTCTTCAAAGCTTCCATCAACCCCATGTCGTCGATGCGGGGATCGTGGGTGAGCGCAACAATCGCCGAGTCCGGGTCATTTGCGTAAGCCCTGATGGCATCGTCGGGCATGTCGTTAATCAGTCGCACGCCCGCAATTGAGAAGTCGTGGATCGTCTGCTGCCTGGGATCGCAGACGGTAACCGCATAGTCGAGGCTCATCGCCATCTCGGCGAGGTATTTTGAAACCATGCCGGCGCCGATGATGAACAGCTGATATTGTGGCCCATAAGTGTGCTTGAGCACCTGCTGTTCTTCATCCCAGGCCAGCGGCGCATGTGTATCCACATCGATGTGATCAAATGAGCGGTTCGGCAGATCGACTATGCGCTGGACTCGCTGGCGCTTGGCCAGTTGGCTGCAAAGATGCGCGAAGTGCGCCTGGTGTTTGGCGTCAGGCTTCAGCGGCTCGATTACGATCAACAACGAACCACCACAAGGCAGGCCGAATTTCTCGGATTCTTCTGCTGTTACGCCATATTTAAAAAACTGCGCAGCCGTGACAGCCAACTCGCCCCGAGTGAGCTTTTCCAGCAGATCGTCCTCCACACACCCGCCGGACAACGAGCCGACGATGTGGCCATCGGCGTCACAACCCAGCAGCGAACCAACGGGACGTGGTGAGGATCCCCAGGTGCCGATAACCGTCGCCAGCCAGCAGGGGCGGTCTGCCTGAAGCCAGGTGTTGACCTGAATGATGACTTCTTCGTCTACTGCGTGCATCGTTGCAGTTTAGCACTTTCAGCCGAATCCATGCGTGTGATCAAAACTTCTCTGGAGGAAGACCTTTCGTTGTTTTCCCGCTATCTCTGGCAGCGACAAGTTGTTCACCGCATCTTCGAGGAACGCGGACAGCAGATTCTGGAAGTTGCCGATGCCAGCAACGTCGAGCAGGTCGCACAAACATACGAAGCATGGCGCTCCGGAAAGATCCAACTCTCGTCTGAGGCAACGGATGACAAGCCGTCGGCCGCAACCGGATTTACCAGGATCCTGCGGATTTGGCGTGACCTTCCGGCACTATCGGTATTGCTTGCACTCGCAATTTTAGTGTATCCGTTCAGTCGGGTAGTTTCTGCTGGTGAACTGACCGCAGTGGCGGGCTTGCTGACGATCGTAGATCTGACTCAACCAGGGCCGCTGGTGTGGCACTCGGTATTCACAACGCTTGAGCTGTGGCGCTTGCTGACGCCGATATTCCTGCACTTTTCAGTAATCCACATTGCATTCAATTGCGTTGTCGTTTTCGAGCTGGGTCGTCGCGTTGAAACTGTGAATGGCACGATGTGGTTCTGCGCTGTTGTGGTTGTGCTCGGTGTCTTGAGCAATCTCGGGCAGTTTCTGCTGAATCCATCGCCGTTGTTCGGCGGCCTGTCTGGTGTGGCTTATGGGCTGCTGGGTTACATTCTGGTTTCCAGCAAACGATTTCCCGCGGAGACTCTGTGGCAATTGCGGCCTGGATTTGCAATCAGCCTTCTCATCTTTCTGGTGTTGTTCACGACGGGCGTTACTGAATTCTTTGGCCTGGCCGTGGCGAATGCGGCCCACTGGAGCGGACTTGTTGCGGGGTGCGCAATGGCGCTCCTTGCCCCGGCCGTTGAGCGTCGCTGAAATGGAATCCATCAGCGGTGTACTGCGCAAGCTGACCATTGAAGTTGCTGAACCGGTTCAGTATGCCTTTCAGGTAATAGGAGATGGCGACGAGCCCGCTGGTCTGTCACTCAACGATCAGCTCGGAGCCGGTCTACGGATAGAGTATCTCGCTCGTATCGTATGTAGTCATTGCGGACGACAGACAGCCAAAAGCTACGGCGGTGGCTATTGTTACCCGTGTTTCACGACACTTGCACGCTGTGATCTGTGCGTCGTCAGCCCGGCGCGCTGTCACTATCACGCTGGAACGTGCCGGGAGCCCGAGTGGGGTGAGTCCTTCTGCATGCGCGACCACCTGGTTTATCTTGCCAACACCAGTGGCCTGAAGGTTGGCATCACGCGCAGTGGTTTCGAAGAAGGTCGCTGGATGGATCAGGGCGCCGTACAGGCGATGGCCATTCTCCGGGCGCAAACACGCCGTGATGCAGGGCTTGCAGAGGTGCAGATCGCCCAGGGACTCTCTGACCGGACGGACTGGCGCCGACTGCTGCGCGGCGATGCTCCCGTGCTGGATATCGCACAGGAAAGCGAGCGGTTGCAGGCCGCTTTAGACGACCTGCCAGCAGGTGTGAGTTGGCTCGAACCGCGCAAGCTGCGAACGTTCACCTATCCCATAGTGCGGTATCCTTCACGGTTGGAGCGGCTGCGGCTGGATGCAGGCAACGTCGAAGGTAATCTTCTGGGAATCAAAGGGCAGTATCTTCTGTTGTCCAGCGGCGTCTTCAATGTGCGCCAACATGCGGGGTATGAGGTAAGGATCAGTCTGTCGCCAGAGCCGTTCGCGACTCAGGGTGGCGATCAGCTCGGATTGTTCGGCTGAAGCCGGATCAGAAACGGTGCCTCGATTCGAGCAAGTGAGAGCGTGCAGACAACGAAGAATTCGATTAACAAAAACATGATGAGTTGAAATGAAAGAAGCAGAACCGAAAGCCATTCACCTGAAAGACTATGAACCACCGACGCACAGAATCGAAACAACGGACCTGACATTCGATCTGGAATCAGGTACCACTACGGTGACCAGTCGACTGAAGGTGGTTAGAGCGTCTGCGTCAACCGAAGATGTGCCGCTGGTACTGGATGGCCAGGAGTTGAAACTCGTCAGCGTGGCCATTGACGGTGTCGAACTGGGGAGCAACGAGTATCAGCTGAATGACGACACGCTGACGCTGCCTGATTTACCGCCGACCTGTGAAGTTCAGATCGTCAACCAGATTCATCCCGAAGACAACACGGCGCTTGAAGGCCTGTACAAATCCCGCACCATGTATTGCACACAGTGCGAGGCTCAGGGGTTCCGCAAGATCACCTACTACCAGGATCGGCCTGACGTGCTCTCGGTGTTTACGACGACCATCATTGCAGATGCCAGTGAGTATCCTGTCCTGCTTTCAAATGGCAACCTGCGCAGCGATGAGTTGCTCGATGATGGCCGCCGCAAGGTGGTCTGGGCGGACCCCTTCCCGAAGCCCAGTTATCTGTTTGCTCTGGTAGCCGGCGATCTTGCGCTGCTGTCTGACGAATTCACCACCTGCTCAGGCAGGAATGTGACACTCGAAATCTATTCAGAATCGCACAACATCGAGCAGTGTCACTACGCCATGGATGTTCTCAAAAGATCAATGCGCTGGGACGAAGAAACGTTCGGACGTGAGTATGACCTGGATATATTCATGATCGTCGCCGTTGAAGATTTCAATATGGGCGCGATGGAAAACAAGGGCCTGAACGTTTTCAACACATCGTGCGTGCTCGCTACGCGGGACACTGCCACGGACCAGGCCTACCAGAGAGTTGAAGCGGTAGTTGCACATGAATATTTTCACAACTGGTCCGGCAACCGGGTAACCTGCCGTGATTGGTTTCAGCTCAGTCTGAAAGAAGGCTTCACGGTCTTTCGCGATGCGGAGTTTTCGTCTGATATGAATTCACGAACCGTTAAACGCATCGAAGACGTGAATCGACTGCGCTCTGTACAGTTCGCTGAAGATTCGGGCCCGTTGGCGCATCCGGTAAGGCCAGACAGCTATATCGAAATTTCCAATTTCTACACGCCAACCGTTTATGAGAAAGGTGCGGAAGTAGTGCGCATGCTGCAAACGATTGTCGGGCAGGATGATTTCCGGCGTGGCTCGGATCTTTACTTCGAACGACACGACGGACAGGCCGTAACCACAGATGATTTCTGCAATGCGATGTCCGCAGTGACGCCGCGGAATCTCGATCAGTTTCAGCGCTGGTATGAACAAGCCGGTACGCCACAGCTAACTGTAGATAGCACCTGCACAGCAGAAGAAGGCCTGATTGTGAATATCGCCCAGGCCTGCCCCGCAACTCCGGGGCAAACAGAGAAGCTGCCATTCCACATCCCCATTTGTATCGGTCTGCTGGACGATGCTGGAAATTCACTCATCGGAGCAGAAACAGCGTTGCAATCCGACTCGGATATCGAGATACGGCAAGACACGCTGGTATTGCATTTACGGTCACAGGCAACGAACTTAACCGTCAGCGGCATCAGCGGGACGCCTCATGTCAGCTTCCTGCGCGGTTTCTCTGCACCCGTCAAAGTCAATTACCCGCGAGACTCTGCTGAACTTGCTTTTCTCGCGCTGCACGACACCGACGGATTTGCCGCGTGGGATGTATTACAGACATTGCTGGTGCGGGAGATTGAGCGCCTGCAGGCCGCCTCCACCGTATCTCCCGTGGTGATCGATCTCTTCGACGCTCTCATAAGGCGAGCTCTTGACTGCGCAGAACTTGACACCGACTCGCGTAATGAGCAGCGGTTTCTGCTTGCTGCCATGCTCACCATTCCAGATGAAAATTATCTCTTCGAACAGCTTTCTCCAGTCGATGTGGATGGCGTATGCAATGCCCGTGATAGTTTGCGACAAACTCTGGCGACGCAACTGCAGACGCAGTGGCAGAGCCTGTACACAACAAATACCGCAGGCGAGCCTTATTCTCCCGATGCCTCCGGGATGTCTCGGCGAGGTTTGAACAACATCGCACTTGATTATCTGAGCCTGGCACTGGATGGGACTGCGCTCAGCGAGCAATTGAGAAGTCATTACGATGACGCAGACAACCTCACCGATCGCCGCGCGGTGCTCGTTGCCACGGTCAATTCTAAGAATCTCGATCCGGCCTTCAAAGATCGTCTGCTGGCGGAATTTTACGATCGCTGGCGTGAGGAAGCGCTGGTTGTAAACCTGTGGTTTTCCGCCCAGGCATCTGCCCGCGACTGTACTGCTGAGAAGCTAAGTCGTCTGGCTGAGCACCCGGCGTTCGATTTGCGCAATCCCAACAAAGTGCGAGCGGTCTACACGGCATTTGCAAACTTTAATCATCGTAACTTTCATGCGCCAGATGGATCGGGCTATGAGCTGATGGGTGACATGGTCATTACGATGAACAACCAGAATCCACAGATGGCTGCTGCGCTGGCAAAACCGCTGACCCGTTGGCGTCGTTATCAGGGGCAGCGTCAGCAACTGCTACAGAAAGTGCTCAAAAGAATCGCTGCATGCGAGGATCTATCTACGGATGTTTACGAGGTCGTAAACAAGAGTCTGTCCTGACGCCGCGGCGGTTCGCTCAGAATCCGTACAACGGTGGTAGTGCGCGCGATTTCTGGCCGGCTCCGGGACGCCTTGCACGTTTGGCAAGCAGCAGGATGCCTATCGAATCAACACCGTTTGTGTCGTCTTGCCTGGCAGCCTCGATCGGTGTGCCTGTGTCTACTGCGTAGAGCGCTTTGTTGAGCTCATCGAGCATTTCTGCCGCATCGGCGTCGGTGCGGAAGTAAGTTTGCGCTTGAGGTCCCGGACAGCCGTAAATAACTGTGAGGTAGGCACTCAGAGTTCGCCGTACCTGCAGCAGATCTTTCCCTCGACAGGCGCGTTCGAGATCTCGCAACGCACCCGCCTCATGCCTGGCCGACTGGCGGCGTGCCTGCAGATGCTGCCAGAATGGATTGGTTGCCAGGGCTCGCTTGAGATGCGGCGATGCGAGATATCCGGCAATGGCAAGTGACAGCACCACGAACGTTGCGATCAGCAACGGCATCAGTTGCTCGAGAGAAACGATTTCGTTGTCTGCGAGAGATTTAGGCGTGAGTTCGCCAGCGGAATCGACTTCTGCCTGAATCTCGGGCGTCGGTTGACCAATGATGGCTACGCTGCGGGGCTCGAGACGCGTGACTCGCAATTCATCGGCGAGGGTATCCCACCAGGTGACGGCAACTGTTGGCAGACTGATCTGTCCTGGCGCTGTCGGAATGAGGGCATAGCCTTCGCGGCGGTGGCCGACGACGCTTTCTCCCGTTGCGTCTTCGTCCATCACTGGTGCTTCCGGATAAACTTTGAAATGGCTTGCAGGAGGTATCGCCGCAACGGGTGGAATCGCACTCGCAGTGTTGCCCGTTACTGTCAGCTCGATCTGCCAGGTTACAGGTTCACCGACATCCCATGTGGCGGATTGTGGTGTCCAGACCTGACTCAGTTCGACATCCTGCGCCGGTAGCCATGGTTGAGCAGCGGGATACGAATCTGGAATCGGCAGCACTTCCACTTGCAGAGATTCGGTGCTCACACGGATGCCGGACCGCCGGATTCTGCCGCCTGACTGCAGCCTGACGCTGCTGGTAACTGAGATGGCCGGGATGTCGAGCAGGCCACTGCGTTCAGGAAAAATTGCAAATCGCTGCTCGATCACGCCATAGCGCTGACCATCGACAAGCGAAGAACTGGACTGTGTGTCGCCAAGGGGAATGACGACCGCATTCTCGATTTCCGGCACGCCGGGTAGATCACTATAGATCTGTACTCCGTTGGAGTAATACAGGCGCCTGATCAGAGTCGTTTCGGCCTGCACGTAGACCGGGTTCGCCGTGAGTTCTGATTCGAAGAAAACCATCCGCTCGATGGTCCGTCGCAGACCGGGATCCAATGGCCTGACCACCAGCACGATCTCCTCACTGAACTGATCGCCGACGCGCAGCGCCGGCACGATGATTTCCCCGGTTCGCCGCGGGCGTAAATTAATCTGGTATTCCAGCAACGAGTTGGTCCGGCCGTTGATCGTGCTGATACGGCTCGATGTCTGGGTTCCGAGTACTTCAAAGTCGATCTCGAGCGGGCTGAGATCCGGTGCATCGCTGCGGGTTGCACCCTCCGCCCGCAGCGTGAGACGAACCGTTTCCATTTCATCGACGAGTCGGGGTTCTAGGATGGTGCGGACTTCGCCTGTCGCCGCGTGAGCCCAGGTAAGTATCCCCAGCAGCAGACACGCGCGGCGGCAGATCACCAGATTTTCTCCGTTTCACGGGCGGAGTAGTCGCCGCGGCGTAGTCGTTGATTGGTCTCGTACTGAAACTTGCGCCGCAACAGCCCACCCGGATCATCGGGTACACGTCGTAACCATTGCTCCAGAGCATCCTGTTTTTCGTCTCTGCTGCTCTGCCCCTCGTCTGTTTGCGATGGGTCCTGCGAGCTGTCCGATTCCGTTTGCTCGCTGGAGGAGTCGGTATCCTCCGGCGGCTGATCGGGTTGATCACCCTGCTGCTGATCCTCGGCGCGTTGCTGATCGCTGCCTGACTGCTGGTCATTGGAGTCCTGAGGGTTACTGCCCTGGTCGCCTTCGCTGTCGTTTTCCTGTTCTGCCGATTGTTGTTCCTGCAGGAGCCGTTCGACGATTTCCCGGTTAAACAAAGCATCCTCGTGAGTCGGGTTGGTACTCAACGTATGGTCGTACGCGTCCAGTGCTGCTGCGAAGTCACCGTTTTGTGCCAGCGCGTTGCCGAGGTTGTAGAAGTCGTCAGGTGCTTGAAATTGACCGAAGCTTTCTGCCGCGGTGGCATACTCACCGCTGCGATACTGTGCGACTGCACGCCAGGCTGGATCTTCGAACAGGAGCGTTGCCGACTGTGGCTCGCCTTCAAGCAAAGCCGCTCGCCCCTGCTGGTCGCGACGTGCCCACAGATCGTCCCAGAGTCCCGCTTCGGCAGGGAAGGGCACGATCACACTCAGACAGATCACCGCAAGCAGGCCTCGTCTGAATGCAAGGAGGACCAGAGGTAACAGAATGAGACACGCAAGGAACCCCATGTCGGCCCAGGTATCGAACTCTCGGTCGATTTCGATCGTCTCGTCGTCCTGTGGCAAAGGTACGCGCAGCAGGTAGTTGATGTCTTCGTCGCTCAATGCGAGTTTTCGATAGCGGCCGTATGCCGAGTTGGCAACCCGCGAGAGACGCTGCTCATCGAGCCGGGCGAGTATCGCTTCACCCGCTTGCGTGCGCAGGACCTGACCGGGTTGATTGACAAAATCCAGGGGGATGTTTGACCCCGCCGGTGTGCCCACACCAAGAATGGAAATCGGGTAGTTGCGGTTACGGAAATCCACCACATCTCCCGGTTCGTCGATACTGTCGGTGACGAGCAGAAGCCGGCCCTGCTTGACCCGCGCATTTTCGAACAGTTCACGGGCAACGCTCAGTGCGCTGCTCAGGTTGCTGCCGAGTACAGGCATCATTTCCGGGCTGAGCGAGGCGAGCAGGTTTTCGATGGTCTTTGTGTCGTCGGTGAGCGGCGCCACGGCATGCGCATCACCTGCATAGGCGACCAGGCCGGTGAAGCCCTCCCGGCGCATCCGCAGAACGTCCGCAATTTTCTGTCTTGCCCGGACGAGCCTCGATGGTTTCAGGTCTCGCGCGAACATCGACAGCGACAGGTCCAGAACGATGACCAATGCATCACTCTTCTGTTCTACCGGTTGTGGCAGTCGTTCCCAGGCAGGTCCGGACAAGCCGATTGCGCCGATGGCAAGCGACATCGCTACCAGCCAGGCGATGCGTTTGAAGCCACCCCGGCCGCCCGGTTCGAGCAGTACATCGAGCAGGTTGACGTCGATGCTGGATTCCCAATGGGAGGCGGACATGCGTCTGCGAGCCCAGATAATCGCCAGCACGATGGCGGGAATCGCACCGAGCAACCACCAGGGGCGGACGAAGTGTATGAGCTCAATCACTGCCCCAACCTCGCCAATCGCACACCAGCAGGAACATGATGATCAACCAGCCGCCGGCAAGCGGCCAGTGGTAGAGAGTCGCCGTCGGTCGATAGGTTTCCGCTTCCTGCTCGATCGGTTCCATCGCATCTATGATTTCGTAGATTTCCATCAGTTTCGCAGTGTTCTGCGCTCTGAAATATCGCCCGCCGGTCGCATCAGCGATGGCAGTGAGCGTGTTTTCATCGAGTTCGGCGGAAGGGTTGACGACACGCGATCCGAATACTCCGAAGATGCTGGGTAAGCGCATTTCATCGGCACCGACGCCGATGGTGTAGATGCGAATTTCTTCCTGCGTTGCAAGTTCTGCTGCCTTTACAGGCGCCACTTCGCCGACGTTGTTAGCACCGTCCGTCAGAAGAATCAGAACCCGTTCGCCATCCGGCCGCTGGCGCAGGCGCTTGACCGCCAGTCCAATTGCGTCGCCGATGGCTGTTTTACCTCCCGCGATACCCACAGGCGCTTCAGTCAGCAGCCGATTGACGGTCGCAAGATCAAATGTCAACGGAGCCTGTAAATAGGCATTGGTGCCGAACAGAATCAGGCCAACTCGATCGCCCTCGCGCGCAGCGACAAACTGACTGACGACATTTTTAACGACGGTCAGTCGATTGACGATCTGCCCTCTGAGTTGTAAATCCTCCGTGCCCATACTGCCGGAAATATCCACGGCAAGCATGAGATCGCGGCCCGAAGTTGGCAGGGTGATGGGCTCACCCGTCCATTGCGGCCGGGCGGTCGCGGTGACCAGGGCTGACCAGGCGAGTACCAGAAGGAGAATGCGCCAGGCGAGGCGGCTGCCACCGAGTCCAGCGGGACTGATTTCCTCCGATTTGAAAGTGGCGAGTCGTGGCACGGTAAGTGCGGCCTGTTCGCGCTCCATGGGCGACCACAGCAGACGCACAACTGCAGGTAGTGGCAATAACAAGAACGCCCACGGCCAGATCCACTCGATCACGCCCGCGCCTCCTTGAAGAATCGCGCGAGCACGGGATGGAGTGCGTCGACATCCGTTTGCGGAAACTCTTGAAATCGTTGATTGCCAAGGAGTCTGCCCGGACCTTCACAGAAGTCATTGCGACCAGTCAGAGAGTCCAGAAATTCGAGCCAGTTCTGGTCGTTGGCTTTACGCGCGAACTGCTTGCCCAGAGCGTGGATCACGAGGCGTTTAAGTAATTCGTTGCTGGCATGCAGGTACTGGGTTTGCGTGACAACACCCGCGCGATAGTTGTGGTAGAGCTCGGCGTACAGTCTCCTTGCGTGTTTGACAGGTTGTTGTTTGCGCAACCAGCGTCGCAGTTCACGCAATGATAAGTACACAGCGTACAGCGCAAGCGCCAGGAGCAGCCACCAGCCGATGGCCGGAGGCCACCAGACCGGATCGAGCGGCGTGTAAATGTCACGCAGTTGTTGCAGAAGATCCGGTTGCATTACAGCCAGCCCGGCACCGTGGACAGAGGTTGATGAGTCGGGATAACGCGGTAACCAACCATCGTTTGATCACAAACGGTGGCAAATTTGGCTGCGTGCTCATCGAATCGCTCATGGTAGCGATGGCGAAGTTTCGAGTTGCCGGTGTGGAACTGCCAGCGATCTGTGCCATCGGTGACGGTATAGCTGTCTGCAGGTGGCAGTTCGGCCTCGAGCGGATCATAGATTTTAAGTGCAATGACTTCGTTATGTTGACTCAGGCTTCTGAAGGCATCGCGCCAGTGATCTGCCATGGGTTCGAAATCGCTGATGAAGTAGATTCGATAGTTGCTGTGAGCAAGGCGCCTGATCTGCGAAATCGCTTCCACGAAGTGCTCCGGGCGAGGCGGCGCACTACCGCGTACTAAAGATCGGTTCAGGCGTGCAAGGTCGCCGAGATAGCGCGCAACTGATTTGACGTTGCGATAGGGCTTATGAATTACGCGGCTCGTGTTACCGATGATCATGCCCCCAATCCGATCGCCGTAGTTGAGCGCCTGCCAGGCGCAAAGTGCTGCGGTCTCAGCGGCTGCGACTGATTTGAGACGCACCTGTGAGCCGAAAAAGAGTCCTTGTGTCTGGTCGACCACAACCAGCGTCAGTCGTTCGCGCTCTTCGCGAAATACCTTGGTGTGGGGTTTGTTTTTCCGTGCCGTGACCCGCCAATCGATTGTGCGCACGTCGTCGCCAGCCTGATAGGCCCTCACTTCAGAGAAATCGATGCCGCGACCACGCTGCTTCGACAGTCTGTTGCCTGCCTGGGTGCCCATGACTTTTGCGCTGTTCTGCATCGTGCTCGTGCGCCGATAGCGTAGAGCCAGCAGATCGCTCAACTCCACATACGCGCCGCGGAGAATTTGTTCGGACATTAGGGAACGGGGACCTGTTCAATCAGGGTGTCGATCACGTCATCCGTGGTCACACCCTGTGCTTCTGCATCAAAACTCAGGATCAGTCTGTGTCGCAGAGCGTCGTGAACGATGCTCTGCACGTCCTCGGGCGTCACGAAATCCCGCTCGTCGAGCCAGGCCAGGGCTCTTGCACATAGATCCATGGCGATTGTGCCGCGCGGGCTCGCACCGTATTCCAGCCATTGACCGAGATCACCGCGTGCTTCACGCGACGCCATGGTCAGTGCGACGATGTAGCGTTCAATGGGCTCTGCCATGAACAGATTCAAAATGGACTGGCGCGCAGCAAAAATATCGTTTTCCGTGAGCCGGTAGGGCGGGGTTGCCGTGGTCTTGCGCTGTTTAGTTTCGGCGCGCACGAGGTGGAGTATCTCTGTTTCTGATTTTTCATCGGGGTAGACGACATTAACGTGCAGCAAAAACCGGTCGAGCTGAGCTTCAGGCAGCGGATACGTGCCTTCCTGTTCGATCGGGTTCTGTGTTGCCATAACAAGGAACAGATCCGGTAACGGGAACGTCTCCCGTCCAACACTGACCTGATGTTCCCCCATGGCCTCGAGCAGAGCCGACTGGACCTTTGCCGGTGCCCGGTTCACCTCATCGGCGAGCAGCAGATTGTGGAATACCGGTCCATGCTGGAATTTAAACGAACCGTCTTCCGGACGGTATACCTCGGTGCCCGTAATGTCGCTCGGCAGGAGGTCAGGGGTGAACTGAATACGGTGGAAGTCACCATCCACCGCGGCCGCCAATTCTTTGATCGCCCGCGTCTTGGCAAGACCGGGCGCGCCTTCCACGAGCAGGTGGCCGCCGCAGAGCAGCGCGGTCATCAACCGCTGCAACAGGACTTCCTGGCCGATGATTCGTTTGCTCAGCCAACCTGTGACCGCCGAGATCTTTTCCTGCTGGGCGGATTCTACAGCTTCCATATTAATGTCGATCACTCCCGTTCATGGCATCTCGCCGCACGTGGGACGCAGCGCATCCCACTCGTCCAACGTTTACTTGTTTGCGCCGGAAAAGTCCATTTGGCCTCACCGGGGCGGCTATTGTACGGGTAATCGCTTGAAAAACACGTTGGATTTGCGGCTCGGATTTCGGCCGATCGGCTGAGATCAAACAAAGACTCTCAAGCAGTGGACCGATTCACGCATTCGCGACTCGAATTCAACGCTCGGCATACTACCGAGCCACTGCGGACGTGCTGCAGGGCCTAGCCACGCTGGGCGATCTTAAGTAGAGTCACGACCGGGGACAACAGCAAATAAATTCGACGGGTCAGAGGGGATACTTATGTGGCGCTCTTCGCGGTCATACGCGCACTTGATGCAGGTTTTTCTAGGTCTTTTGCTTCTCATCAGTTCACCATCGGCATTCGCCGAGGATGCGCTGAATCAGGCTGACACCGCCTGGATTCTTACGGCGACGGCGCTCGTTTTGTTCATGACGATTCCTGGCTTATCGCTTTTTTACGCCGGCCTGGTGCGCAGTAAGAACGTCTTGAGCGTGCTCATGCAGTGTTTTGCACTGACCTGCATGATCTCGATCCTCTGGGTGATCGCGGGATACAGCATCGCATTCGATGACCAGGGTTACGGTATCGTCGGCGGGCTTGGCAAGATATTCATGAATGGAGTCGGTGAAGACAGCTTGACGGGAACTATTCCCGAGTCTGCCTTTTCGCTCTTCCAGCTCACTTTCGCCATCATTACTCCGGCGCTCATCCTCGGTGGGTTTGCCGAAAGAATGCGTTTCTCTGCGGTTCTCCTTTTCAGTGCAGCCTGGGCGCTGCTGATCTATGCACCACTGTGTCACTGGGTGTGGGGTGGTGGCTGGCTCGGCGAGCTGGGTCTGATGGATTTCGCCGGTGGTACCGTCGTGCACATCAGTGCCGGTACTGCTGCGATTGTCTGTGCCATCGTTCTCGGTAAACGGCGGGGCTTTCCGGAGCAGCCGATGACGCCGCACAACATGACGCTCGCCATGGCCGGTGCCGGAATGCTGTGGGTTGGCTGGTTTGGTTTCAATGGTGGCAGCGCACTCGCGTCCAACGGCGACGCAGCAATGGCGATGTTCGCGACCCACACTTCCGCGGCGGCAGGTGCTTTCACGTGGATGATGTGTGAGTGGATTCGTTTCGGCAAACCCAGCGCTCTGGGAGCAGTAACCGGAATGGTCGCGGGACTGGGTACCATCACCCCGGCGTCGGGCTACGTCGGACCGGCGGGCGCGCTGGTGATAGGCATCAGCGCCGGTGTCGTCTGTTTCATTGCGACGAACTATCTCAAACGGACGCTCAAAATCGATGATTCGCTCGACGTTTTTCCGGTTCACGGCGTCGGCGGCATACTCGGCACGCTGCTGACAGCGGTATTTGCCAGCAATGCGCTGGGGATTTTCAGTGGTCAGGAAGACATTCAGATCCTCGATCAGCTTGGCATACAGGCGATTGGTGTACTGGCGACGCTGGCCTACGTCGGCATCGGGACGTTCATCCTGCTGAAGATCGTCGATGTGCTGGTCGGCGTCCGGGTCAGCGAAGAAATGGAAATCGAGGGGCTCGACATCACGCAGCACAATGAGCGCGGCTACGATCTCTAACTCCGATCTCTAAAGGAAGCCTGCCGGTGAACGAGTTGTAGAAAATCCGGTCTGGCTAAGTGGCCTGTCTCGCCACTCCGCCGGCACGGCGTAGCGCGCTGCGCACGAGTACATCCATCAGTTCCGGAAAGTCCATCCCGATTGCGCGCGCGCCATCGGGATAGAGACTGGTGGGTGTCATGCCAGGCAGCGTATTGACTTCGAGCAGCACGATATCGCCCGCGTCAGTGACAATAAAATCCGCTCGCGACAGATCTTCCAGATCCAGTGACTGATGCGCTGCGAGCGCGATGTCCTGCAGGCGCGTATTCAACTCATCTGCCAGCGGTGCAGGAATGATGTGTTCGCTTTTGCCTTTCGTGTAGCGGTTGGTGTAGTCGTACCATTCATCGCTTGCCGTGCGGATTTCAGTGACGGGTAGAGCTCGGGCATCGGCCCCTTCGAGATCGAGGACACCCACGGTAATCTCAAGGCCGAGGATGTAGGACTCCACCAGAACGCCGCCGCCAAAGGCCAGAGCCGCGGTGATCGCTTCGCGTAAGTCACCCCCATTGGCAATCAATGTCACGCCGAGTGCCGAGCCCTGACTGAGCGGCTTGATGACAACCCGGTCGCCGAGCGATTCCCGAATAAGCCGGTCCGCATCCGCGCTATCGGTGCCGCTGGCAATCAGAACATCGTCTGCCACGGGCAACCCGTTACGCCGGAAAATCGCCTTGGCGATGCTCTTGTCCATTGCCGCTGCGCTACCGTGAACTCCAGCACCGACGTAGGGAAACCCAAGAATTTCCAGGAAACCCTGGACGGTGCCGTCTTCCCCGGGCGGGCCATGCAGAGCCGGAAAAACGACATCTGGAGCGGCACTCAGGAGTGCCTGGGCCGTCGTCGCATCCAGTTCAACGAGATCGGCCTTGTGGCCGGCCTTTGTGAGTGCGTTTGCGACCTCTGTGGCAGATGCCCGGGAAACTTCGGCTTCAGCCGATGGGCCACCCATCAGGACTGCAATGTTGAGCTTGCTACTGGTCAATTAATCGCATCCACATTGTCGATTTCAACTGCCGCGAGAGAATCGGCCGGCGTTATGCCGAAAATCCGGCAGAAGAAAGCGTACTCTGCTTCCAGCGCGCGGATGATATTCGCCGCCGCGCGGAAGCCATGGCCTTCTTCCGGAAACTCCAGGTAAGCCACAGGAATGCCTTTTTCGCGGAGCGCGTTCACCATGCCGAGCGCCTGGTTGGGCGGTACAACTTTGTCTTCGCCACCCTGAAAAAAAATGACGGGACAGTCTAGGGCGTCGATGTGCTCAATGGGGGAACGCGCAATCAACGCTTCTTCGCTACCGATCAGACCTTCGAGGTAACGCGATTCGAATTTGTGGGTGTCTGCCGCCAGTGCAGTCAGGTCGCCAATCCCGTAGTGACTCGCACCAGCACGAAAGGTGTGAGTGGTTGTGAGTGCCGAAAGCGTTGTATAGCCACCCGCACTGCCGCCGCGGATCGCAACGCGTAGTGGATCGATTCTATTCGTCGCTGAGAGAAACCTTACGCCGTCTTCGCAATCGGTAACATCAAGCTCGCCCCAGTGGCCATCCAGCGCTTTGCGATAGGCTCGGCCAAAGCCGGTACTGCCCCGGTAATTGACGTCGAGCACAGCCCAACCACGACTCGTGTAGTACTGAATTTTGTAGTTCAGTGAGCGCCCTGCGGACGAGGTTGGGCCACCATGGCTCATGACCAGTAGTGGCGGTCGCTCGGAATCCGCGCCGCGGCAGGTGGCGTTTTGTGGCGGATAGAAGTAAGCGTGAGCGCAACGACCATCCCGCGTTGGAAATTCCAGCGGCTCGGCACTGGCGATATTATCGCGCGCAATCTCTGGTGACGGTGACTCATGAAGCGTAACCGCGTGGTGATTTTGCAGATCGTAGGCAATGATTGCAGTGGTGCGGTCAGCGAACGCGCCGATGAACAGTAACTGACCCTCGTGCGCACAGAGATAGTCGAAACTGACCCACGGATCGCCATCGCCGGTGATTGGCGTGGCCATCAAGGTGGCGGTGTTGATGACCAGTAATTCCTGACCCTCTGCTGTCTGACGAACAATGGCCACATGCGCATCATCGAGTGCAACGAAATCGGTAAGACCGAATACCCAGGGTGC
>JAPUFN010000355.1 GCA_027293665.1 Gammaproteobacteria bacterium
ATTGGCGCACCACGCAAGATACATTCCCATCGGCACGCAGGCCCGTTCGATGCTGCCTGCGGCATCCAGGTGGTGATCGAGATCATCGTAGACAACACTCTCCCGCGACATCGCCTGCGACACGCTAGAGGGCCTGTTCGAGATCGCGCAGCAGGTCGTGGGTCGATTCGATGCCGACACTCAACCGGATCAGGCTGTCGCCTATACCCACTTCGGCCCTTTTTTCAGTAGAGAGGCTCGCGTGGGTCATCAACCCCGGATGTTCGATCAGGGATTCCACCCCGCCGAGGCTTTCCGCCAGTGTAAACAATCTGACCTTCGACATGAGAGCTTTTGCAGCAGGCAAGCCGCCCTTGATCGAAAACGCCAGCATGCCGCCGTGGCCCGACGTCTGGCGGCAGGCAAGTTCGTGCTGCGGATGGCTCGCAAGCCCCGGATAGGCCACCCATTCCACTTTGGGATGGCCCTGGAGGAATTCTGCTATGGCGAGCGCGTTCTTCGTGTGCGCCTCCATGCGGATCGCCAGGGTCTTCAAGCTGCGCAGACACAGAAAAGCATCAAAAGCGCTCTGAATCCCGCCGAGCGACTGGTTGAGAAACTTCAGCTGCCCGCCGAGCTCTGCATCATCGGTGATCACAACACCGCCAATGAGATCGCTGTGGCCGTTGATGTACTTCGTCGTAGAGTGCAGCACCAGATCCGCACCCAGTGCGAGCGGTCGCTGAAAATATGGACTCATGAAGGTGTTGTCGACCATCAGTCGGGCACCGTGTTCGTGTGCAATGGCGGCAACGGCTGCGATGTCGATCAGCTTCATCAGCGGATTTGTCGGCGATTCGATCCAGACCAGGCGGGTGTTGTCACGCATGGCACCCGCGAGTGCCGCCGGCTCTGATAGATCCAGGAAAGTGAAATCGAGGCCGCTCTTGCGGAACACCTCCTCGAACAGTCGATAAGTGCCGCCGTACATGTCATCGCAACACACGATGTGATCGCCCTGGCTGAGCAGGTGCATGACCGTCGTCGCGCCCAGGCAGCCGGATGCAAACGCAAAGCCAAAGCGGGCGCCTTCGAGATTGGCGACACATTCTTCGTACGCGCTGCGGGTGGGATTGCCCGCTCGGGAGTAATCGTAACCCTGAAATACGCCAGGTTCGGAATGGATGTAAGTCGAGGTCAGATACAAGGGTGTTACGACCGCGCCGGTGGCACTGTCGGGACTCTGTCCTGCATGTATGGCACGTGTCTCAAAGCCGAATTCTTCATCTGACCAGTTCATCGTTCATCCCTCATCCTGCGCTCTTTGTGCGCTCATCCTGCGCTGTTGCGTGGCTGTCATGGCGCGAAGCTTGAGCGGGCTCGAACGCCCCAACGACCGTCGATTCGCGCGATCACATACAACGAATCAAAGGACGCTATCAGCGCATCGTCTGCATCGAAACGGGAAAACCGCACCTGTATGTGGACTTTCGTTGCAGAGTCCTGGAGCACGACCATGTCATCCCAGGTGCTGTAACGCCAACCGGTATCCGCGGCAAATCTATCGAGATCCATTCCGTCCAGGAAGTCATCGCGCGTGTCATAAATCACGACTTCGGAGCTCGCGATGCGCACATGGGGATAAACCAGCGTGTCCGCCCAGGCGACTTCATCGCGCGCGTTGAACGCCGTCAGGAAGTCGGCCATCACGCCGGTGGCAGCTTCGCGGGCTGCTGCGTCGGCGAAAACCGGATTCGCCATGAAGCAACAGCCGAGTAACAAGCCAGGTGACAACACCCTGAGCAGCATTTTGCAGTTCCGCCTGTCCATGCTCACACCCCGCAGCTTTCTCAACCTCAGCAAAGAGTCGCGCACAGTAGCCGTCGAGCGCGCGTCGGACAAGCACTGGCACTGAAGCGAATTTGTACTACACTCTCGCCTGTCGCGGTAGTGCCGGGATGCGCCGCACGCTGCGGCAGGTACGTCCGGCAAGACGATGGAGGAGACCATGGGCCGACTATTTTTGATATTCAGTATTCTGACGTTCTCAGCCGCTGCCTATGCAGCAGGCTCGGCGGGGGGCACCGGCGGCGATATGCCCACGGGCGGCGTCGCGCAAACACCGGAGCAGATAGCCGCTTCACTCTACAAATCCGGCCTCAAGCACAAGAAACGTGCCTGGAAGAATGAAGAGCGAGCGGCGACCGCGCTGGCGGCGGAGAACGAGAAAAAATACCAGAAGTATCTGAAGCGGGCGCAGAAGGAATACGTGAAGGCCATGAACGATCATGGCTCTGCTCTGAAAGTCTTTCCGCAGCACTACGAGGCCGCTAACGAACTGGGTTACGCACTGCGCAAGACGGGCGATTATCGTAAAGCGATTGGCGCCTATAACTATGCCCTGGGTATCAAACCCGATTTTCTCCAGGCAATCGAGTATCGCGGCGAAGCATTCCTCGCCATCGGCCTGATCGATGAAGCCAAGCAGTCCTATATGATTTTGTTCCGCGCAGATCCCGAACTTGCTCAGCAACTCATGACCGCAATGGACACCTGGCTTACGGAACAATCCCAGCAGACCGAGTCTGTTGCGGAGCTGGCCGCCTGGGTCGAAGAGCGGAAGAATCTGGCAAACATCTCGCAGGATCTCTCGCAGAATACTGCTCGTCAGTGGTAGCCAGGGCCCGGTCCGCCGCTAGATCGGCACCTCACCGCTGATTGTGACGCGATGCATGCGTCGGTGCTGCGGAAAATAATCATTCACCGGTTTGTGTTGCGTTAACCGATTGTCCCAGATCGCCACGGTGTTCGGCTGCCAGCTGAGCCGCACGACGAACTCCTCCGTCACGATATGGCGATACAGGAACGCGAGCAGCATCGTACTTTCGGCTTTGCTCAATCCCACAATGTGCGTCGTGAACAACGCATTGACATAGATGACCTTTTTTGCGGTTTCTGGATGCACGCAGATGAGCGGATGAGTTACCGGAGGATTGTCTGCAACCGCTCCGGCAAGTCGCTCGGTGCCACCGGGTTCGGCGAGGCTCTCGGCGAAGCCATGGCGAAAGTCATGGACCGCGTAGAGCTCATCGAGCATGCGCCTGATCGGCCCTGACAGACTTTCATAAGCAGCCGCGGTACTCGCCCACAACGTGTCGCCGCCGAAGGGCGGAATGACCTGACCGTGCAGCAACGTGATGGCAGGCGGTGCACTGCGAAATGTCATGTCGGTGTGCCAGGCTTCAATCTTGCTGGGTTCTTCTGCGGTGCTTTCGAGTATCTGCACATCGGGCGCCTCAGGCACGCTCGCATAGGCAGGATGGCCCTCCACCTGGCCGAATCTGCGGGCAAACGCCTGGAACTCAAGCGGTGCGATATCCTGCCCGCGAAAAAACAGGACTTCATGCTCGAGCAGCGCTGCATGGACCTGTGCGAACAGCGCATCCGACCCGGCAACATCCGCTAGCGAGACATCAGCAATATAGGCACCGATAGCCCCGGCTGCTTTTTGCAACTGCAACGTGGCATCCTTATAGCTGAAATTGAAGAAAGTGATTTTACCCAGTGGCAGAGCAAGAAGGCATCATTAGATTCGCCTACGACCTGCAGGCACCCGAGACCGAGGTCGCCGAAGACGCACTCTTTCAGCCGCTGCGCGCCTGGCGGGCTATTTTCCGGGACCTCGGTCTGGTAGGTCAGGATCCAGCACGCTACCAAGGGCTGGGTTTCGGCAACCTCAGTGCTCGCGATCCTGATCGCGAGGACGAATTCATTGTTACGGCCAGCCAGTCAGGTGGCGTGGAAAATCTCCAGCAACAGCAGATGGTTCGTATCACCAGCTGCAATCTGGAGCGCTTCTGGGTCGATGCCTGTGGCGATGAGCCCCCCTCTTCGGAAACCCTGACCCATGCCATGGTCTATGCCGCCGATCCACGAATCGCCTGGATTTTCCATTGCCACAGCCCGGCCATCTGGAGTCGCGCGAGCGAGTTGACCCTGCCTTGTACGGATGCCGGAGTCGCCTATGGATCTCCGGACATGGTCGGCGCGGTCGCCGGTCTCCTGCAGAAACATCACTCACGGCCTCTGGTCTTCGCAACCCTCGGTCACACCGATGGTATTTTTGCCTGTGGTCCGACGGCGCGGGACACCGGCGGCCTACTGGTGAGTTACGTTGCGAAAGCGCTGGCAGCTCGGGCTCTGGATGAGAATGAGGATGCGTGAGAGTGAGCCGATGACGCTGGATGCAAAGATTCCAGCGACCATCGTCTGGCACAACGACCAACTGAAGATTCTCGACCAACGGCGCCTGCCGGGCGCGGTGAGCTATCTCGAGGTGACAGATCTCGACGCGGCATGGCAGGCGATAAACACACTTGCAGTGCGCGGGGCACCGGCGATTGGAATCACAGCGGCATACGCTCTGGTAGTCGCCATGCGCAATACGCCCGACCAGCGCTCAGTCGCGCAGTTCCTCGAGGACCTCAATGCTGCCGGCACTTACCTCAAGACCGCCCGGCCAACGGCGGTAAATCTTGCCTGGGCCGTCGACCGGGTGATCGCGGCGGCCAGTTGTGAACCCAGTTACGTTCGAATTAAATCGGAAGCAGAAACCATCCACGCCGAGGACCGCAGGATCTGTCGCGCGATTGGCGAGGCGGGGCGCGGGCTCATCACCCCGCATTGTCGGATATTGACCCATTGCAATGCCGGTTCTCTGGCGGTATCTGAGCTGGGAACCGCCACCGCGCCGCTCTACCTCAATCATGCAGCAAACGTCCCGTTCAAGGTCTACGTTGGTGAAACCCGGCCGCTGCTGCAGGGGGCCAGGCTTACAGCCTGGGAGCTGAGTCAGGCCGGCATAGACGTGACACTGATCTGCGACAGCATGGCGGCAAGCCTCATGGCAGCCGGTCAGATCGATCTGGTGATCGTGGGTACTGACCGGGTGACCGGCAATGGCGATGTGGTGAACAAGATTGGCACCCTCAATCTGGCCGTACTGTGTCACCACTTTGAGGTGCCTTTTTACGTCGCCTGTCCTGTCTCCAGCTATGACCCCGCGACACCCAGTGGCGCCGAAGTCGTGATCGAGGAACGCGACAGTAGCGAAATACTTGGCGATCAGGCTGCCGATGTGCCGGTGTTCAATCCGGCATTCGACATCACCCCAGCAGCGCTGGTCAGCGGCATCATCACCGATCGCGGCATCGCCAGAGCTCCGCTTGCGGATTCCCTGGCGGAACTATTTCAATCTGGAGAGGGTTAGGCTCGGCTGAGCGCGTGGATTTTCTTTGCCCGTTTGAACGGATTGATCAAGGGGGAATCTTTGCCACAGTAACGAATCTGTGGGAAACCCATGTTCATAACTTCCCGAACAGGGGCTTTGCTGTCCGCATTGACGTCAACCATGATCAGATACATGCCAGCTTCGATGTCCTCATGAAAAGATTCGATCTTGTAACTTTCCCTCGACCAGCCGACCAGACTACCCTGCCATGCGCCAAACAAAAATCCTACAGCAACAAACAAACCAACGGTCATGGCTGTGCTCGGCCAGACTGCAACCTCGGCAACCGCAACGAGCAGACCGAGTAACAAGCCAATGCACCCACCAATCAGCGCCCACTGTTCGCCGGTGTGAACAATGTCTAGCTGCTGGTAGGTCGTCGCTGAGTGGATGTGGTGTTGATAAAGACCGGCTTCGTCTTTAGCGAGCACGTGGAAATTCCAGTCTGTGATGCCTTCTTTGTGTAGCGCATCAGAGATTGCCTTAGTGACAACGATATCATCACTTAGATAATAGAGTCTGAACACAGCCACCCCCACCTGCCCATAATCGAGTATACGCCCGGGCGAATTCCTACGTTAGACTAAAATTCTCTATACGCGCGCAGTGTTCGAATCGTGCCGATCCAGGATCGAAAATCTCCCATAAGCCGAGTGCTGGAGGATGCCCACGGGCGCCAGCCCGTCACCATCAGCAGCCTTGTGGCCGATCTGACCGCGCTTTTCGACGACGCCCGATTACTCGGCATTGGCCCGGGTTGCCTGCTCAACGTTCACAGTTCACTTTCGCAGATCGGTTGGGTCGCCGGTGGTGCGCAAGCTGTGATCTCTGCGCTGCAGGAGGTGATCGGCCCGACAGGAACACTCATGATGCCGGCACACACCGGACATCTATCGGATCCCGGGAACTGGAACTCGCCGCCGGTTCCCGAGCCATGGTGGCAGATTATTCGCGACGAAATGCCTGCCTTCGATCCCGCGCTGACACCGACCAGGAACATGGGCGTCATTGCTGAAACATTCCGCACGTACCCGGCCGTGTTGCGCAGCCCGCACCCATGGGTCTCTTTTACGGCGCGTGGCCCGCACGCTGGAGAACTCACGGCCGACCATCCGACGGAGGTGATGTTTGGCGAGCCGTCGCCGATCGCGAAGTTATACGAATTGGATGGGTTCGTGCTGTTACTCGGTGTGGATCACGCCAACAACAGCATCATTCATCTCGCCGAAGATCGCGCTCACTGGAAAAACAAAACCTATCACGCAGAGGGCGCGCCGGTTCTGCACAACGGCCGTCGCGAGTGGCGCACCTATACCACACTGCAGACAAACGACGAAGATTTCAGCGAACTCGGTACACAGTTCGCAGCCCGGACGGGACACGAGATTCAAGGCCGCGTTGGTTGGGGCAATGCCCGTGTGATGCGCGCCCGCGACATCGTGGACTTTGCCCAGCCCTGGCTCGAAGCACATCGATGAGCCGCTATCGTCCGCCGCGCGCGAAGTCTGCGCCCTACATCACGCCAGCAGGGTTTGCCAGAATGCAGAGCGAGTTGAAGACGCTGTGGAAGGTGACGCGACCAGAGGTGACACGCAAAGTGGCTGAAGCTGCCGCACAGGGTGACCGATCCGAGAACGCCGAGTACATCTACGGCAAAAAGCAGTTGCGCGAAATAGACAGCCGACTGCGTTTCCTGTCGAAAAGACTCGATGAGCTGATCGTCGTGGACAAGTCGCCGCGCGAGGCGGATCGCATCTTTTTTGGCGCCTGGGTCGAGCTGACAGATGACAAGGGCACCTGCTACCGCTATCGGCTGGTAGGTCCTGATGAATTCGACCAGGCGCCGGAGTACATCAGCATCGACTCACCCATGGCGCGCGCGTTGCTGAAAAAATCACTCGAACATGAATTCAGTCTCCAGCAGGGCGAAGAAGAAAACCTTTACCGCGTCACAGGCATCTCTTATGAATGAGCGACGGGTTTTCACGCCTGGAGCGTATAACTGACAGATGTAGCCAGGAGTACTCTTATGCAGCACCCGACAAAGCAGACCACTGAGACCCGCGAGCGCAGAGGGCTGAATTCGATTTTGCTCGTCAGCGCGGTATGTGCAGCACTCGCGGCAGGCTCGGCCGGTGCCGGTGCCAGTCACGACAATCACGACAGACACGAGTTTCCGATCGCTGCGGCGGATTTCGAAGCGCGGCACGCAAAGATGTTTGGCCGCCTCGACAGCAACTCTGATGGCGAAATCACGCTTGAGGAATTCGCCGCTGCCAGAGGGACCGGCGACTGGACACGCCGCTGGCGCGACGGTGTCATGCGCTATCGTGAACACGGCTATCGGCGCGGCCACAGTGACGGTGGTGGACACCGGGCAGACCGCGAGGAAATCGACGCGGATATATTTACGATCCTGGATACCGACGGCGACGGCCAGCTTTCTGCAGCTGAGTATTCAACTGAAAAACAGCACGCCGCACGCAAAGAAGTAGCAGCCGTGAGGATGTTCGAGCATCTGGATACCGATGCCAATGGCACGCTAAGCGCACAGGAATTCCCACCCAATCACCTGCAGAACCTGGACGCCGACGGGGATGGCGAGATCACACGCGAAGAAATGCGTAATGGCATGCGCAAGCGACACACTGACGCCAGTTAGCCGGTTACGGACTGCTGACCGATTGAGTTGCAGGTCCGACAGCTCAGATGAGGAACTCCTGAGCCTGGTACGCAGAGGCGACCGCCTGGCATTTGCGGAACTCATGCAGCGCCATCTGGATCCGCTGCATGCCTATCTCGCGCGGCTGATGGCCTCGCGCAGCGATGCCGAAGACCTCGCACAGGAGACTTTCCTGCGGATATGGCAGAAAGCCCACTCCTACCATCGCCAACGCGGCAAGGTTTCCACGTGGATTTATCGAATTGCGCACAACCTCTGTGTGGACACGTTCAGGAAGCGCTCCGAGGTGAGCAACGCCACAGCGCTGGAAACTGCTTACTACCCTGGCGATCACCTCGAGCACCAGGCCGCGCGTGAGGCACATTCCAGACTCGCATCGGCGCTTGCCGAGCTACCTGAAAATCAACGTGCTGCCGTGCTGCTGTGCCAGGTGCGGGGTTTCAGCAACGCCGAAGCCGCGCAGATTATGGCGTTGAATCTCACGGCGCTGGAGTCACTGCTTGCCCGCGCCCGCAGGAAACTGCGAGAGAAAGTGTTCATAGATGAAGGTGACAGCCGATGACAGAACATGACGATGGCGCGGAGCGCGAAGGTGCCGCGCAAATGGACGAAACTACATTTGCCCGCGCGCTGGATCGCTGGGGTAGTCGGATCTCACAGTGGCCCGAGCACGCAGCAGCGGCCCGCGAACTCAGCGAGCGATCCGCAACCGCCAGTCATCTATTGCGTCAGGCCGAGCAACTGGACGCGCAGCTGTCGCGACTACCGCAAATGACGGCAAATGCGCTGGTGGGACAACGGATCACAAGCAATCTCGATAGCCGCAGACAGGTTGATCTACTCGACCGGCTGTTCCAATGGTTCGCTGCATCGTGCTGGCGACCCTCGCTTGCCGCGGCAGCGTCACTGCTGCTCGGGTTTGTAGTCGGCACCGGCATGCCGGTCGCCGCGGAGGATTCGCTGGCCGAGGAGCTGAGTTTGCTGGTTTTGACGGCAACTATTGAAGTCGCTACCGAGGAGGAAATCGCTGATGAGTTCTAACCGGTGGCTCGTCGTCGCCTTGATCCTCTCCCTGGGAATCAATCTTGGCCTCGCGGGCTTCTTCCTCGGACGAGCATCTACTTTCGAGATTCCCGCGCGCGAGGTGATGAATCCAATGTGGGGGGTTTCCCGCATTCTCCGCGATCTTCCCGCCGACCGGCGTGATGCACTGCGACCGCACTATCGCGCGCACATGCGGGCAGCGCGTTCGCAAGCCGGTGAAATCCACCGCGCCCAGCAGGATCTGCGAAAGGCACTGCTGGCAGAATCCTTCGATGCGGCTGCGCTCGACTCCTCCCTGGATCGTTTCCGCAAACATCTGCACGCTTCCCAGACCACGAGCCAATCCGCATTCGTTACACTCGTTGCGTCACTGACCCCCGGGGAGCGTGCATTGCTCGTCACCCGCATGCAGCATTCCAGCGATGGTCGCCGTCCCGGAGGCCGCCGCCCGCACCCATCACGCTGAGCGTCCCTGTTACCATTAGATTTCCGGTCGCGGGCGAGTGCATCTCATGAGAGCCGAATGAGTGTCGAACAGGCACTGGGCGATTTCGTCTCACACTATCTGAAGACCTATCCCCGCCTTGAGGAAGCCTACGACCGGCAGTGGCGATCGGCCTGCGAGATCGGTGACCCCATTTCCGGTGAGGACGGCATCGAGCGAATTCTCTGGCAACCGGTGAAGCGCCACCCCGATACCATAGGTGAAGACTTCAGCGGTCTCGAAGACGCCCTGGAAGTGGCGATCCACCCGGATATCAAAGCCTACTACGGCGCCTACTTTTGCGGCGGCCTGGAAGCGGATGCACCCGCTGGCCACGTCAGTCTGATATTGCTGTGGAATAACGAAGACCTCGTCAGGCTCATTGAGAACCTGATCGGCCATGCGCTGGCCAAACAGCGCGCGAAGAGTCCTTTCAGCGTTTTTTTTGCCTGCACGGAGCCTGAGTCGGACCTCTTTTTGAGTGTGGACAACACCTCCGGGGCGGTGATGCTCGAACGCCCGGGGCACAAGCCGCTGCGCCAGGTAGCCGATAATCTGGCTGAGTTTCTCGACACCCTCGTGCCAGCGGCACCCGAGGTGCACCCGGAGCGCGCCCTCCTGCGTTCACCGTAAGATGACAATAAGATTTACGACATAGCTTCCTGCCGGAACGCCTCCGGACAATTCTCAAGCCGCCCGTCGAACCGGTTTACGCCAGTGAAACAGGCGGCCAGAAGCGTGAACTGGTTGCCTGCAACTATCCTTGCGCCATCTATCATTAGAAGGCACTAAGAGAGCCCGATTCGACTCATGCGATCACTACGAATGCCCAATCTGCTGGACAAGTCCGCAAGCCTCCGGGCGTTGCGGGCTCAGGCAGCATTTCATGGCAGGCAACACGGCTTCGATCGGTCGATGCGCAAGTTGCTGCGGGAAGATGGCCGCCGCATCCCCGACGCAATCGTCGCGGCACTCTACGCAAACTGGGGCGATCCACTCACGCAGAACGATGAGGTGTATCTACGCAGCTGCCTGGCGGAGGCCGCTGTCGCCGAGGGCGCCATTCTGCAATGTGGTACCAGCCTGATGACGCTGCTGCTGGGGACGGTGTGCGATCGCGCCGACAACAAGGCCAAGCACGTCTGGTGCCTCGAGCATGACGAACACTGGGCAAACGTGATGCGGTCCTGGCTGACCGAATATCGTATTCAGAAAGCTCACATGATCAGCGCCCGCGCGGAGATGTTCGACGGCTATGCCTGGTATGGCATCAACACCGACAGGCTGGCAAAGAAATACTCACTGGTGATATGCGACGGTGCTCGTGCGACGCCGAGCGGCGTTATCGGCGCCATCAAACAGATTGATGCCAAACTCGCTAAGAATTTCGTCATCCTCGCACGCAACATCAGCAAACCGGGTGAACTCAAATTCCTCGCTGCCTGGGCGAAAGCCAAAGGCGCCTCCTTTGCGCTCGTCGATAAAAGTGCAGGATTCGTCAAGCTCTCTCAACAATCCCTCTCACGCGACACCGCAGCGCCACAATCCCACGGGAACGCGAAAATTAAGAAATCTGGTCCGCTTAAAACCACTCCAGCAAAAACGGCAAAACCGGACGAACACAACGGGGTGAGCAGCCCGGCCTGACGAACGCGACGCGCGGCGTTGTTGGTTTAACCCGCGAACAAATGATCTAATGCGCGACTTCTCGCGCTCACGCCACAACCATGCAGACTCTGACGCTTCCAGCCACACCTGCCTTGAGCGGCACTGTCGTGCTCCCGGGATCCAAAAGCATATCCAATCGTGCGCTGCTGCTGGCCGCACTCGCACACGGGTCCACCCACATCAGCAACCTGCTCGACAGCGACGATGTCGCTTTCATGTTGCGGGCGCTCGCGACGCTCGGCCGCGATGTTGTGGCCGGCCCGAAGGGCCACACGGTCACTGGTGCAGCCGGGCCACTGGTGACGCACGATGCGACGTTCAATCTGAATTTAGGACTTGCCGGAACCGCGCTGCGGCCGCTGACGGCCGCGTTGACTCTCGGCAGTGGTACGTTTGTCCTCGATGGCACCCCGAGGATGCGCGAGCGTCCCATCGCGCCGCTGGTCGACGGCTTACGGCAACTCGGCGCAGACATCGAGTATCAAGGCAACGACGGCTTCCCGCCAATCTGCGTGAAAGGCAGCGCGCTGGCAGGTGGCAGCGCGACCATGGCTGGAAATCTCTCCAGCCAGTTCCTCACCTCGTTACTGCTGAGTGCGCCCCTGGCCCGCAAGCCCGTCACAATCACGATAGCGGGAGAGCAGGTCTCGAAACCTTACCTGGCGATCACGGTACAGATGATGACCCGCTTCGGCGCAAACATCAGTCACGATGATTACAAGTACTTCGAAGTGACACCCGGTGCTTATGAATCACCAGGCGAATATCTGGTGGAAGGGGATGCGTCTTCTGCAAGCTACTTCCTCGCTGCCGGGGCAATCGCCGGCGCCGGGATAACCGTCGAAGGCATCGGTGCGCAAAGTATGCAGGGCGATGTCGCGTTTGTAGATGTGCTCAAGCAGATGGGCGCTCAGGTGGACGTGCAGGAGACTCGAATCAAGGTGACGCCCGGTCCGCTGACGGCAATCGATCTCGACGGGAACGCGATTCCTGATGCGGCGATGACGGTTGCGATTCTCGCCCTGTTCGCCCGCGGCACCACTACTAGCCGCAACGTTTACAACTGGCGGGTGAAGGAAACGGATCGTCTGGCAGCAATGAGTTGCGAGCTGCGCA
>JAPUFN010000356.1 GCA_027293665.1 Gammaproteobacteria bacterium
CTCGATGGCGTGCTCGACCCGGAGCGCTGTATCCAGATTGGCATTCGCGGGAGTTCGGAGTTTGTCTGGGAGTTTTCTTACGAGTCCGGCATGACGGTGATACACGCGGAAGATGTTGATGTGATGGGGGTGCCGGCGGTCATTGAAAAAGCGCGTGAAGTCGTCGGTGCGGGCCCTGTCTATGTCACGCTGGATGTTGATGGTATCGATCCCGCTTTTGCACCCGGTACTGGAACACCCGAGGTTGGCGGACTCACGCCGCGGGAATGCCTGGCCATCCTGCGCGGTCTGGCCGGATTGCAGGTGGTGGGTGGCGATGTGGTCGAGGTTGCGCCGCAATACGACCCGTCAACCAATACCGTACAGGTAGCGGCACAGATTGTGCTCGAAATTCTCTCGCTGATGGTGCTGGCGCCGACTCAGTAGTGTGGCGGTGGCGCGTCGTCGGGCTCAATGAGGTCGGCAGCGTTTTCCTGCTCGGCAGCACGCTCAAGAAGGGATCGAATGGTTTTTTCGAGCTGCGCCAGGCGGGTTTGCTGATCCACGATCACGTCATTGAGTTTGCCGATGGTGTCTTCCTGAAAGGCAAACCTGGACTCGAGCGTATCGATGCGTTCTGCCATCTCTTGCGGCGTACTCATTGCCGATGCCTGTCTTTGCAGCGAGTCGTCAACTCGGATCCTGGATGGCTTTGACCGTTGAGGGTCGCGTGTTCAATCGGCCGTGCGGCCTGACTCCCTGCAGATATTCATCGATCACCTCGTGATAACGTCGCACGCGCGCTTCCTGCCCTGACAGGTAAACGCCTTCATAGCCGCGTGAGCGAAAGCCGAGTTGTTGTCCTGTCGTAATTGAGAGGTCCTGATCCATCCCCATGCCGATGCTTTTCTCGCCATATTGCAGAATTTCATGAGGCACGGGTTCGCCGCGCGGCTTCATCCCAGCCGGCGTCATGACAGGACTACTGTCACCGGCGGGTTCGGCCGCGTAAAACCAGTTGTCGAAGATGCATTGTTCCGGATCGGTCGGGTGCGGTCTGGATCGTAGAAAATGAAACCCGTCGGCAGTGATAGAAACAGCAAAGTTGGGGAAAATGGTGTAGTGGTAGTAGTCCGTCAGCTGCTCGTCGCGAAGATCTTCATAGTGGGTGTAGCCGCGTGCCGGACCGAGCTTGCGTTTCTGCTGTTGCAGCGCGGGTCGTATCTCTCGTTCGCGACCGCGAAAGTCTTCCGGTTGCAGATCCCATTCAAGCATCAGATCCGTTAATGGTTTGTTCAACTGTTCACCTTCAAGCGAACGCGCCGGATAACCGGCGTGCATGATCATTCGGCTGTGTGCTTCGGCACACATATCGAACTGGGTTTCACGATACCCCTCTTCGATGGTGAAGTTCGTTCCTGGATGAACGCTACGCAGGTGATAGGACTCATTGAAGTTGTCTTGAATCACTTTCCAGTTGCATGGCACGTGAACGGTGTATGCCAGGTAGCGTTGCATGTCGCCAAGCGGATACATACTCCAGTCGTCCCAGATCGGACCCAGGTAAGATTGCAGTGAGCCCGCTTCGGGATCCATGTTCACCCAGATGAAGCCGGCAAACGTCGCGCATTGAATTTCTTTGAGTCGGACACTATCGCACGGGTTGCCTTGCGGAAAATCTTCGGCATCCTGCGCGAAGTCCAGCTTGCCGTCGGGCAGATACGCCCAGCCGTGATATTTGCAGACAAAGCGCCGTACGCGTCCTTGCTCTTCGAGTACGAGACGGTTACCCCGGTGCTGGCAAACGTTGTAGAACGCTTTGATCGAAAGATCCGACTGGCGCACCATGAGAATGGATTCAGGTCCCACTTCTTCCATCTGCCAGTCACCGGGTTGTGGCAATTCGGATTCGCGCCCCAGCAGCAGCCATGTTTTAGCCCAGACGTGTGCAAACTCTCGTTCGAAAAAATCGCGCGCTGTGTATCGATACCCCGGTATGGGATGTTCACCGATTAGCGGGCGTTCCCATGCAGGAGCGGGATCGCTGCGCCAATCGGCTGCTGGATCTGGCAAGTCTCTTCCCCCGGTTAGTTCGATGGATAAGTATGCCAATTCACTGCTGAAAAGTCTGGTAGCCAGCTTCGTAATGGGTGGCTAGAGTGCTTCTTCGATCTTGGTATCAGGGAAGGAGCGAAGAGTGCAACTCGGTCGCTTGTTGGCGGTATGCGTGTTGGCGTTGGGTGCTGCGTCCGCTGCTGATGGTGCACAACGTCTCAACAGGACGCTGGAGCTGCTTGCACAAGGACAGACCGTCTTCGGCACTTTTGTGTTCGATATGTCGGTTGAACGAGCCATTGAGATTGCCGACAGCGGGTACGACTTCGCCATCATCGATCTCGAGCATCGACCGGCCGACCTGAGCGCGTTGCGAACGTTCCTTCTCGGAATGACAAACAAGCGAAGAATTATGGAGAAAGGTTCGCTGCAGATGGATGTCACGCCCGTCATCCGAATGTCGACAAGCAATGTTGCACAGACCGAATTGCTCGCCAAGCAGGTTCTCAATCTGGGTGCGTTCGGACTGATGTATCCGACGGTGAGCCGCAGAGAACAGGCACTCCACGCGGTTCGGGTATCGCGCTATCCGCAGGCGAAAAATTCTGCGGACATGGAACCGTTCGGCTTGCGCGGATTCGAGCCGTTTCACCCCGGTATGTGGTATTGGGGAGTTGGCAGGCGCGAATACTACCGGTTGGCAGATGTATGGCCGCTCGATCCGGCAGGCGAAATCATGCTGGTGGTGCAGATTGAAAACCGCGAGGGTGTTGAAAACATCGAGGACATTCTGACAGTGCCCGGCATCGCAGCCGTGCTGATCGGTAGCTTCGATCTGAGCACGTCTCTCGGCGTGTCTGGAGAAGTCGGCGACCCCGCCGTGCAGGCGGCCGTTGCCCGAGTGGTCACTGCCTGCCGAGCACGCGGTATTGCTGTGGGAGCGACGGCGGGTACTGTGGAAGATCGGCTTGCGCAGGGTCAGAGATTTTTCAATGTTTCGCGCGAGGCACTCAGCCGAGCTCGCGCGGCTGTCGGGCGCAACCTGTAACTGCAACGTAAAACAACGAGGACTAGCAAAATGTCAGATGAAGCGATTTTAGAGCCGGTTGCTGCAACCGGCCGCAGAGATTTTCTGAAGACCGCGGCATTGGGTGCTGTTGCGGTCGGTGGAATTGGCTTTCTGCGACCCGCGGCTGCGGTTGCCGCAGATGCTGCAGAGATGATTACCATCACGGCAACCGCGGCACTCAGTCCGGAATTCGCCGATGAGGCGATCGAAGGCTTGCAGAAGATGGTCAAGCAGGTCGAAGCAAAGGAACCGGGCGTGTTGGCATACATCTGTAATCGCGGCGTGCAGGATCGCAACGAAATTTTGTTCTTTGAGATCTACGAAAACCAGGCGGCGATCGAAGCCCACGGGAAAACCCCTCATATGGCGGAGTTTCGCGAAGCCGCAGCGAAGTTCTTCGTCGGCGAAGTGAAGATAGTCCCCTACGAACGCGTGCAGGGTTACCACAGGTAGTCGGCCGACCGGGAAGTTCTCAGGCTTGCTTCACCAGCTGCTGCCAGAATACGTGCTGGCCATCGAGGGAGGAATCGATGGCCAGCGGTGTGAAGTTGCTTCCCGTGTAAGCGCCTGATAATTCGAATGGAGTTGCGGCGAGCACGCGGGTGAACTGCTCGTAGGACCACACTTTCATGTCGTAGCTTTCTTCGACGACACGCCCGTCGGGAAAAACAATTCTGGAAATGTGCGTCTCCATGCCGTCATGCGCGCCTGTGCAGGCCCACTCCGAGAGAAGCGTTGCACCCTGATATTCGAACTCCCATTCTTCGGCCTGGCCGATGTGCTCAGGTTGCTTGAGGTCCAGCTGGATCCAGTAGCTGCAGCCGGAATACAGATTGCGGGATACTGCGTTGAGGTGTGATTTCATCGTAGTCGCAGTGGCCAGATGAGCCAGGGAATTCACCGGACAAACGGCCAGCTCGCAGCCTTCGTTCAGATCGAAATCCGCGACGTCGGCTTGCAGCCACTCGCCGGTGAAGCCGGATCGTTCGTAATGCGCACGGGCCAGCGCAAGCATCTGCGCTGACTGATCAATGCCCACGGTGCTAAATCCGGCGGCTGCAAAACCGCGCAGTAACCGCCCGCTGCCACACATCGGTTCGAGCACCCGGCCGAGCTCAAGGCCGGAAAATCCGACAATAGCAGTGACCTGGTCGCTGACGTCCCAATCGAACGCCGCGTCGTACAGTTCAGCGTGAGTTGTATAGAGTTCAGTCAATCTGGCCGCTCATCCTCGTACTAGGGTGACTCGTAGGTAATTTTCCAGATTCGGCCCTGCATGGTGTCCGCCACATAGAGCGAACCGGCGGGCCCGACAGCAACGCCGCCCGGCCGGTATTTCGCATCGCTCGAGCGCAGAATCTCCGCAGCACCTTTGAATCCGGTGATGAAATCAATCGGTTCGCCGGCAATTGCACCGTCGGCGAACGGCAGAAAGGTGATCCGATAACCTTCCTGCGGCTGTGGCGCCCGGTTCCACGAGCCTTGCCAGGCAATGAAAGCGCCGCCGCGGAATGACTCGGGAAACTGGCCGCCTGTGTAGAAAACCAGATCCAGTGGGGCCCAGTGTGCAGGGAAGGCATACAAAGGTTTGCGATACTGGCCGGTTTGCGCTTCGGTGCTGCCATCGCCGCCGTATTCCGGAGCGATCAGCCGTTTACCACTGCGGGGATCAATGAAGGTATAGGGCCAGCCGTAGTCGGCACCATTGACTGCACGGTGAAATTCTTCGGCCGGCATCTCGGCACTGGCCTCGTCATCGAAATACTCAGACCACAGTGCACCGAGCTGATCGCGGCCGTGCATGACGAAATACAATCCATCTGCAGCCTCGTTCCAATCCATCGCCGTGACATTGCGCGTGCCGGTGAGAAACCGCTGGCCGTCGAGCTGGTCCTGGTCCGGCTTGATTGAGTACTGCCAGATTGCCGCCTGTCGCTGCAACTGTGGACACGGCTCAACACCGGGTGAACCGGGTGAGCGACGCTCCTGCTGGCAGGCATTGGAAGGCGCGCCGACGTTGACGAAGAGTTCGTCCGCGTCGTTGATTGCGATCGATTTGGTGGCGTGGGCAGTTTGTTCGGGAAAGCCTTCGACGATCGTTTCAGGCTCGCCAGCAGGCATCAGATTCTCATCGAGCGCGATGCGACTGACGCTCACAGTGTTGGAAAAATAGAGATACCCCTTGTGGATTTTGAGGCCGGTTGTGATGGGCAGCTTGCGCTCCTGCAACACGTCTGCCGTACCGTTTTTGTCCGTGTCGCGCAAAGCGATCAGAGTGCCGTCGCGGCGTGAGACGAAAACATCGCCGTTCTCACGAACGGCTACCTGGCGGGCTCGTTGCCCCACGCCTTCATGAAATACGGTCGCCGAAAAACCGGCAACTAATTGCAGGTTGATTACCGCGGCATCTTCCGCAGCGGCGACATCTTCCGCAGCGGCGACATCTTCCGCAGCGGCGACATCTTCCGCAGCGGCCGACAGCGACGCACTCCAGAGCAGTGCAGTAAACAGTACGGGTAGCTTGAGTAATCTATGCATGGGTCCCTGCCGGTTGCGTTTCGTCTGGCTGGCAATGGTCATCAAGCGAACTCGATGTCGCCGGCCACCCAGGAGGCAATGAGGTGGTGGGCTATAGCGATCGGTCCAGGCAGCTTTAAGTCGCCGTTACGACCCTTCAGCGCCGTGTCGACCTCCGCGCGGGAGAACCAGCGCACGTCTGCCATCTCCGTCTTATCCATGCAGATTTCGGTGCTGGTGGCCCGGCCATGGCAGCCGATCATGAGTGATGAAGGAAAAGGCCAGGGTTGTGAGGAGTGATAGCGAACGTCGGCCACCTGCACACCAGCCTCTTCGCCGACCTCGCGGCGCACGGCCTCTTCAATCGATTCACCTTGATCGATGAAACCGGCAAGCGCGGAATACATGCCGGTACGCGCGAGACGACCGGCGGATTGGCCCAGCAAACATCGATCGCCGTCCGCGATCAGCATGATAGCGACCGGGTCGGTACGCGGAAAGTGTTCAGACTTGCAGTTCGGACAGCGACGCACGTGGCCACCCTTCTGTGAACCCGTGCGTTTGCCACAGACACTGCAGAACTGGTGACGGCGGTGCCAGTCAATTTGTGAGCGACTTTGCGCGACGATGCCCGATTGATCGGCGGACAGCATCATCGCTGCACTGCGACAGTCCTCGAAATGGCAATCCTCAGCCAGACCCAGCGCCGTTGTGGGGTCGTCGAGTTCGGAGACATCGATTGCAAAATGCGCGGTATCCTGCCGGGTGCCCAGCAGGACGGGAGTGACGGAGATGTTCGCAGCGGCAACCTGATGTTGTGAGAGCCAGCACAGCTGCAGTGCTGAATCGGTTGCGGAGGACTTCGACGGAGCGGGATTGACCAGCACGTTCAACTTGCGCAGCGGCAGGTAGAGCGATGCGTGATGATCGGTGGCGGCCTGTATCTGCGCTTCGTCGCGCCGCATGGTGTCGGCCCGATCCAGAGAATTGCCTGCGAAGGTGTGAGTGAAGGTCATCTACAGCTGGTCTCCAGCTTCCCGTCGCTGCATAAGTTCCGCCATGTCAGTGGTTGCCTGCGGACCGCGCGCAAGTATCTGTTCGACTCTGCTGCGCACTGCGTCGTCCCACGCTGGGTGGGGCAGAATGTAAAACACGTTTTCTGATATTGCGTCGAAGACAATGTCGGCAATTTCAGCAGGCGCCTTACCGGCAGCCAGCATCGTCTTCGCCACACCAGCCATGAGCGCTTGCGCCTCTTCATTGGATTCAGTGTCGAGCGGATGCAGATCGTCGGGACGATTGCGTTCGGCATCAAATATCTGAGTGTCGACGAATCCCGGACATAAAACGGAGGCATTGATGTTGGCTTCGCGTGCCTGCAGATCAGTTTGCAGGCCCTCGGTCAAAGACAGAACACCATGTTTACTGACGCCGTACGGCCCGCCGCCGGGCAGCACGCCGGCGAGCGAAGCAGTGTTCAGGATATGACATTCCTCGCCGTGTTCGAGCATATGCGGGATGAATGCCTGCAGACCGTAGAGCACGCCCCAGAAATTGACCCCCATCACCCACTGCCAGTCGGCGTCGGGTAATTCCCAGACACTTTTACCGGCACTCGCGGCGTTTGCAACGCCTGCGTTGTTACACAGAATGTGCACGTTGCCGAACGTATCGATGGCTTGCCTGGCAAGTTCGTCAACGGAGTCCTTCAGCATGGTATTGCTGACGATGCCGATCACCCGGGCCTGATGCGCTTCGAGCTCGGCAACTGCTTTGGCAAGCGCTTCTTCTTCGATGTCCGCAAGTACTACGTTCATTCGCGCCGCCACGAAGCGGTCGGCCAGAGCGCGGCCGATGCCGCTTGCCGCGCCTGTGACGACGGCGGTCTTACCGGCAAATTCCTTCATGTGACTCCCTTAATTTCGATACCGCAGTGGTGAGCGGCACACTGATGCCGCGCAAGCCAACTGACCGCACATTGTCGTTGATTCTCTCCCGGCTGAGTAGCCGGTGGCTGCGATGGTCAATGCTCGCTTGTGAGCACCCTTTCTTCCGGGAAAGCCTGCCGCAGACGATCGACTTCACCTCCCGGCGCCCAGATCACGACGGCTTTCACACCCCGGTCACCCACGATTTTATGGGTCACCGTGTCGGCGGGTCGCACGATGCCGATCATGCCAGGTTGCAGAATGTGGGATTCATCGTTGACCACATGGTTCATCACACCTTCGACAATGTAGAAGATCTCAATGGCGCCATGTCTGTGGCCACCACCTTCGTAGCCTGGTGGAAAGGAGATTTCAGCGACCTCCACCTCGTTGCTGCCGAGGACGGAAGCTTCCACCAGAACTTT
>JAPUFN010000357.1 GCA_027293665.1 Gammaproteobacteria bacterium
TTATCTCGAGGGTGCCGGCTGCGTTGCTGGCAACCCGGCGGCGGCCAACAAAGCACCGAAAGGCCGCAGCAGGCTGCCACAAACACTCGATACCGATCAGGCGGCAAAGCTCTTCGACTACGCTGCGAACACGCCGATCCAGAAACGCGATCGGGCGATCACGGAACTTTTTTACGGTAGCGGCTTGCGGCTGGCAGAACTCGTTGGAGTAAACATCGGAGATCTCGATCTCGACGCGGGGTTCGTCACGGTACTCGGAAAAGGACGAAAGTCCAGACAGGTTCCATTGGGACGTCACTGCATCGCGGCAATTCGCAGCTGGCTTGCCTGCCGCCTTGAGGCCGACCGGACAGCACCGCTTTTCACCGGGCGGCCGGAAAAACGCATAAGCCCCCGCACCGTGCAGCTCAGACTCAAAGAACTCGCACGCCGCCAACTCGGCAGCAGTCAGCTACACCCACACATGCTGCGCCACAGATTTGCCAGCCATCTGCTGGAATCGAGCAGCGATCTCAGAGCCGTCCAGGAACTGCTTGGCCACGCCGACATCGCCACCACCCAGATCTACACACACCTGGACTTTCAGCATCTCGCCAAAGTCTACGACTCCGCCCATCCGCGGGCTGAAATACAGGATGCGCGGTCAGAACCGCAAGATGCGCGGTCAGAACCGAAGGGTGACTGATGGGTAATAATTGCGTCATCACCTTTGATCTCGACAACACACTATGGGATGTCGGCGTCGTAATTCGCAAGGCTGAGCAACAGATGCGATCGTGGCTCGATGTGGAGGCGCCCGAATATTCCGAGCGCTTCGATCAGACGGCGATTTTCGAATTACGCTCGCAGCTTGTTGCAGCCAACCCGCAACTGCGGCATGACCTCTCCGCGCTGCGTGAAGAGATTCTCTTTGCCGCCATCAGTCAATGCGGCTACAAACCCGCCGTTGCCAGGTCGCTGGCCAGTACTGCATTCCAGAAATTTTTCGAAGCGCGCCACGACGTGGTTTATTTCAAAGGTGCGCTGGAAGTGCTCGCAGATCTCGCTGGCAACTACCGCCTCGGTGCACTGACCAACGGTAACGCAGACGTTACGAAACTCGGTCTGGACCGCTACTTTTCTTTCGCTTACTCAGCTGCTGATGTTGGAGCCAGCAAACCGGCGCCGGCGATGTTTCACGCCGCACTCGAGCACTGCGGGGCCCACCCACGCGAGAGTATTCACATCGGCGATCATCTGATCGATGATGTCCAGGGCGCGGCAGCGGTGGGTATGCACACGATCTGGGTCAACCACAACGCAGAAGCACTTCCCGCGGATTCTCAAACACCGACGGGCACTGTGCAAAACCTGCAGGAACTGCCGGAGTGTGTTACGGAAATATTCAACGGCTGATCGCGACGTCCGTGCCCGGCAATCAGCGACCGTGTTGCCTGATGACAGCTTTGATCGCCTCCTGCGTTGCCGGTATCTGCAACCGACGGCTCTCCCGGCCTGCGAGTGCATCGAGGACCGGGTGCCTGGCAACATCCCTGCCGATTGATTCGTTCACCGATTCGGGAAACTTGGCCGGATGGGCAGTGGCGATGCACACTTTCGGGCCAGGAATATCAAAGTGCCTGGACGCTGCGATCCCCACGGCCGTGTGCGGATCCGCAACGTAACCATAGTCCACAAAAAGCCTGCGAATCGTTTCAAGCGTGGTGACCTGACTTACGGCGGTCGCCAGGAAAACATCGGTGCCCGGCTGCTGCGCGAGTTCGGCAGTACCGGTGGTGGCGAAGTCGTGCATAAACGCCGTGAGTTGCTCGGGATCGCAATCAAAGTAGTAGTACAGAAAGCGTTCGAAATTGCTCGCCACCTGAATATCCATCGCAGGTGTGACTGTGTAGCGCACAGTGCCGCGCGCGTAGCGACCGGTGTCGAAGAAGACGGACAGGATGTCATTTTCGTTAGTTGCGATCACCAGTCGCTCAATCGGAAATCCCATGCGCTTAGCCAGATACCCGGCAAATACATTCCCGAAGTTTCCTGTGGGCACGCAGAAAGTCACGCCTGCATCACGGCCGAGCTTGAGGCTTGCGTAGGCGTAGTAGACGATTTGCGCAAGCACGCGCGCCCAGTTCACGGAATTCACTGCACCCAGCGAATACTCGGATTTGAACGCAGCATCATTGAACACGTCTTTCATGAGCATCTGACAGTCATCGAAACTGCCCTCTACTGCCAGGCAATGCACGTTGTCGTCGAGTACCGTGGTCATCTGCAGTTCCTGCAGCGCGCTGACTTTACCCAGCGGATACATGATGAAGATGTCCACTGATTTCAGTCCGCGGACTCCGGCGATTGCTGCGCTGCCAGTATCACCACTGGTGGCCCCTAGAATGTTCAGGTGTTGACCCCGGTCTTCGAGAATGTATTCAAACAACCGACCGAGCAGTTGCAGCGCCACGTCCTTGAACGCCAGCGTCGGCCCGTGGAAGAGTTCCAGGATCTCAACGCC